>DASQDN010000441.1:0-3326 GCA_035634155.1 Bryobacteraceae bacterium
GAGCTCTCATCGTCGACGATGAACCTATTGCGAGGCGTGTGCTCCGGGAGGAGCTCGAGTGGATTGGGGATGTAGAAGTCGCCGCGGAAGCAGACAGCGGTCCGGCAGCTCTCGAAAAAATCAAGACCCTTCAACCAGACCTGATGTTCCTGGATTTGCAAATGCCAGGGGTTGACGGTTTCGAAGTGATTCGTGCATTGACGGGCGGAGTGATGCCGGTCGTCATCATCGTCACAGCCTACGATCAGTACGCAGTGCAGGCATTCGAGGCAGGCGCCATAGATTACCTGCTGAAACCGGTGAGTGCTGAGCGCCTGGCGTTGGCGGTGGATCGCGCTCGCCGTATTGCCGGTAAGCCGCGCGAGGTCGCGGAGCATATCGCTCAGCTTCAGGAAATCCGCCCGGACCCGGCGAAGGCGTCCGGACCACCACGCAAAATAGTCGGACGCCTGGGGGAAGAGTATTTTCTTTTGGCTCCAGAAGAGGTGCTCGCCTTTCAAGCTGAAGGAAATGTGGTTTGGGTTATCACGTCCAAGGGGCGGTATCAAGCGACGGTTACGCTCCGCGCTTTGCAGATGCGGCTGCAAGGGCTCCCTTTTCTTCGGATTCATCGGAACGCTCTCATCAACGTCACCCATATCCGCAAAATGGCGGCGATGAGCAGTCAACGATGGCTTTTGACCATGCATAACAATCAGGAATTTATGGTCAGTAAGCGTCAGGCCGGCGCAGTGCGGCAGCTTTTGAGCTGGTAGTGTGTCACCCCTGGAGACATGCAATTCGATGTAAGCGGGGTGTGTGCGTCTGCCGGCACACGACATCGTGGATGATCGTCTCTCAGATCCAGCTAGTCCATCTATGCGTGCCGGATTCACGGAGCGTGGCGTACCGGCGGCACGCGGGCAGAAGTAGGAAAATCAGGACAAAAGAAAGTGGAATTGATGCCCACAGTGGAAAGCCGAAACCCTGCGGAATCCCGCCATAACGATCGACAACGTTCAGGGAAGACACGGGATAGCCGTTTAAAAGAGCCATGCTCCAGACGAGGAGGTGGGCAGCAAGCAAGTGCGCGACATAGTAGAACATCGGCACACGCCCGAGGAGTTTCACCGTTTCGCCAAGGATATCCGGCTTTGCCGCCAAGAGCAACATCGCCGGTCCAATGGTCATCAACATGTACTGGAGAGACATCGGATATTTGGTGGTGTTGCCGATTGAGAAGAGCGTGTAGAGCCAAGTGGCCTGCCCCTGGAACTGACCCGCGTCACCATACAGGTTGGTCAGGCGAAGCACGAAGAATAGAGCACAGAGTGCGAGTCCGGTGAACATCAGGCGACGCGAATACTGCGGGCTGTCCGGATCGCGGAACCAATGTCCGATGCCGTATCCGCACAGTGCCAGAGCTACCACGGACACGACAGGATACGTAGTCCGGATCTCGTAATCGCCGACCAGCGGAAGCACGTTCTTTTGATGCAGGAATGACCAGACGTAGTGCATCCAGGTGTTGGGCTCGAACCGCACTGAGTCAAATGCGTTATGTCCTGCCGCCAGGATGATGCCTGCCAGGAGAGTGACACGCCGCGGCCAACCCGACGCCAATCCCAGGCAGATCATGGCTACACCCAGGGCTCCAATCACCTGGAAGAAGTACCGATGCCAAAGAGGGTTGAAGGTCCATGACCAGTTCACGATTGTGAGCTCGAGTGCAATCAGGATCAGGCCGCGACCGATGAGATGCTTGCGGCGATCGACAGGGGAACGATGCGAGCCCGAGAAAGAAGCAGACACGCCCATCAGGAAAGCGAACACCGGTGCGCAGAAATGAGCCAGCCATCGGAGCACAAACAGCAGTGGAGTAACATTGCTGAGGTCTACTGGATCCCCGAGAGGGACTTGGCCCGGTGCGCCGCTGTACTCGCGCACATGATCGACCGTCATAATAACCATCACGAGGCCGCGTAGAAGATCGATGCTCTCGTTGCGAGTTGCGCCGACCCTCAAGGATGTATGGTAGGGGAGTGCCTCGGTGCTCATTCTCGCCCTGGAAGTGTGACATGCAAGCTAAACGTGGCAGTACGAGGGTTGCCCGGCATGTTCCCTGCACGAGCGGTAAACAGTGAGGCCGATGCGTAGAGTTTGTCCAAGGCGTTGTCGAGTTGGGCGCGGAACTCGACGTTACTCGTGATGCGCTGACACAGACCGAAATCCCAGATCGCATACCCTGCGGCCGGGAAGCCTGCATACGGTTCAAAGCGCCGGCCCCGCGTTTCATTGCCCAGCATAAGTGCCGTTTTCGTTCGTGTGATGTCATAACGGAGAAACAATCCCGCTGCATGCCTCGTGGCATTCGGAAGAGCGCTGCCAACGGCGCTCGGCGCGAAGCCATCGGAGAGAATCTCGGAGTCGAGGTAAGAATAGTTCACCAACACGCTCAACTGCTTCGTAATGCGGCCGGTAGCGTCGAACTCGAATCCCTGATTCGCAACGTCGCCAACCGGAAGGACGGCTGAAAAATTGTCGCCATTGGGGCCGAACAGCGGATCCAGCCGGAGCACGTTTTGCTTCCGGATGCGAAATAGGGACGCGGTTAAAAGAACTCGGCCGCCGGCGAGTTCTGCCTTCAGGCCGCTCTCGAACTGGCGTCCGGTCTCAGGATCATGCGGGCCATTTGCAGCGGGAGTTTGGGCCAGCGCAGGAGCTCGATTGAAGCTGTTGCTGAAGCTTCCGAACGCAGACATCCAAGGCAGCACGCGCCAGACCATGCCTATCCTGCCGGTGAACGCGGTGGCGCCGAAGCTCAAAGGCAGGCCGGCTGCGTCGCCCTTATCGCTCAGGCGTTCCACGCGTCCGCCCATCACCACCTGCAGTCGTGGAAGAACTTCTATCTGATTCTGGGCGAACCATCCGTACCGGCGTGAGAGAACGTTCTGCAGTGTGCTAACGGGCAGCGTGTACAGAGCTCCGTTACCGATGCCGTATGAGGGCGTGAGTATGTCGAGATCCGGTACCGGACCACCGCGCGAACGTTCGCGAGCAGTGGCGTACCGTCCGAGCCAGTCCTGGCTTACGCTCTCGAAACCGAAAACGATGTTGTGTACTCCCGCATGTCCGAGATCAACGCGGCTGTATCCGTTGGCCGTGATGGTCCAGTCATCGTTTGCACGATACTGATCGCGAAACTCACGGCGCATCGTTCGTCCATCCGAGTTGATGCCTCGCGGCTCGTGGTACCGTTCGGGCCTGTCTGAGTTCAGGTAGCGGAACGTGCCGTCAACTCGAATCGTTGGAGTCAACGCATGGTCGAGGCGTAGCTGGACTATGCG
>DASQDN010000442.1:0-2279 GCA_035634155.1 Bryobacteraceae bacterium
GCCGCGCCTGCTTTGGGTGCCACCGCAACGCCTGCTCCTCCATTTCAGTTTCTTCGGGAGGACATGCGCGGGACCAGCCCGAAAGTGATTGTTCGCGACTCCCGCGGTTTGGAGTGGCGGGTTAAAGGTGGGTTGGAGGCTCGACCGGAGGCGTTCGCCACGCGCCTCGTTGCTGCCATGGGCTACATCGTCAAATCGTCGGTGTTCATGAAAGCGGGCAAGATCGAAGGCGTAACTGCGGGCCTCCGAAGGGCTTCAGGGTTTGTGAGCCCGGATGGGACCTTTACCTATGCTTCCTTTGAACTGGTCGATCCAGAGGTTCGCTTCCTGGAGGAGTCCTGGACTTGGGAGGACTCGCCTTTCTCTCGGACGCCCGAACTGGACGGATTGAAGATCTTGGTCATGCTTGTTTCCAATTGGGACAACAAAGACGCTCGCGATGTAGGGAAGGGTAGCAATACTTCAATCATTGAGAAGGGCTCGGGAGCCGCTGCTCGCCGCTATCACATCGTGAATGACTGGGGCCAGTCTCTCGGAAGTTGGGGCCGGTTGTGGAGCGGATTCGGCGGCCGGCAGCCCTGGAGTTGTGAGGCCTTCTCGCGGCAAACCCTGGTGACAGGTCTGGACGGCGACAAGGTTCAGTTCGGGTATGCAGGGCAGCACACCACCGACTTCAAGCAAGGCATCACCGTGGCTGATGTGCGCTGGCTCATGGGGCGGCTGGGTCGCGTCTCAGAAGCCCAGATTCGTGCAGGCTTACGTGCGAGCGGCGCCACTCCCCAGGAAGAGAACTGTTTTACCAGAGCATTGCGTTCTCGAATTGACCAGCTGCGCGGTGTAGCGGAGGAGTCGAACGCCCGCAGATGATCGATCCTGAATGCTTTTCTTATTCCTTTGCTTTGGCTAAAGTAAGATCACATGTTCACGTGGATCTGCCCGAAATGCGGCAGCGATGTGCCTCCGTCCTTTACCGACTGCCCCAACTGTGCGGCTAAAGCGGCAGCGCAGCCGGCGGAACCCGTCTCAACGCCCGAGTCGCACGTTGGCATCCCCGCTCCGCCCGTAGCTGCCCCAGCCCGGCCGGATCCTCCAACTCACCCGCCTGTCACGCACGAGACCCCGCAGCCGCGCCGCGCTCTGTCGCCCGTCGTTGTTGCCGCCGGATCGGGCATTGTCATGGCTGCTCTTTTGGCAGTGCTTTACCTGTGGGTTCTGCCATCGCGATCGATAGCCACGAAGGCCCCGGTGACGGAGTTACAAGGCCCCGGGGTGGCGGGCGGATCCTCGCAGCACCCGCTCGCGAAGCACCTCGAAGTGAGTGGGCTCCGGATCACGCCCGGTGCGGACGGCACGGCCAAGGTGCGGTATATGGTGGTAAATCACTCGGCGGCCGATCTGCCGGAGCTCAAAATGGAAATCGCAGTGCGCGCGGGCTCCGGTGCAGCTGTTCTCGAATTCCCCGCAGATGTGCCCTCGATCGGCCCTTATGAAGCCCGGGAACTGGGCAGCACCGTCAAGACGAATCTAAAACCCTACGAACTTCCCGACTGGCAGACCGTTCGCGCCGACTTCAGACTGCTGGGAGAACCGTGATCTCAGCTCTCGACCATCCACTCGTGGACCTGTGAAACTTCGAGATCGCCTGCGGCATAAATGCTGAATGGTCTGCGAAGAACTGCATGGTCTGCACTTCGATTTCTCCAGGGTTGGTGCGAATAATCTGAAAAGCGTTCGGCTCGCCCCTGGCCCGCAGCGAAATCGCGGTTCCCGCCTGGACGAATACGGCCGAGCGCCCGGCGAGCTTGTATCTTTCCGCGGTCGGGCCCGAGTGGCTGATATGCATGTGCCCCGCCAGCATCAAGTCAACGCAGGCTGCCACCCGTTCCAGGATCTCCCCTTTTTGTCCAAGCAGTTCGCGTGCATGGACCTTCTCAGGCAAGTCAAACGGGTGGTGCGTAACCAGGACCCGAACCGCCTCACGCGGCGTCGCATTCATCTTTTCTTCGAGCAGGTCGACCTGCCATCGCCGTATTCGCCCGTTTCTCAAATGGGAAACCCGAGCCGTGTTGAGCCCGAGAACCACTAGTTCCTCATCTGAGTAGAACGGCTGGTTGTCGCTCGTGATGTACTTGCGATAGAGCCGCAGCCGCTGCGTCACCCGGCGGACCGGATTGAGGAATGCCATATCGTGATTGCCGGGGACGAGAATGCGGCGTCCCGGCAGCTTGGCCAGCAGCGCCGCGGCTTCCTGAAACTCTTTGGGCTCTGCATTTTGAGTG
>DASQDN010000443.1:0-2867 GCA_035634155.1 Bryobacteraceae bacterium
CCTACGCCTTTACCTCCGGCTCCGATCTTATAAGGCCATGGCGAACCGATACCTCATTCAACCTCTTCGCTACGGCGCCGAAAAGCCGGAGTCCGGTGGCCGATTGCACAACGGCGTAGGCATCACCGAAGACGTCGACCGGCATCTGCGTGACAAGATCCTCGCCGTTCTCTTCACGTCTCCTGGCGAGCGTGTGAACCGACCGCACTTCGGCGTCGGTCTCAATCGGTTTGTCTTCGAAGGATTGGATGACTTGACTCTCGCGGCATTGGAGTTCCGGGTCAGCGAAGCGCTGCGCCGCGATATCGGCAACGAGCTGTTGATCGATGCGATTGACCTGACCAGCTCTCCTGCCGATGGTGAACTGCGTTTGCACATTCGATATCGCCGTCGCGAGGATCGCATTCCCCGCAACCTGGAGATCGAGCTATGAACGGGTATCTCTCCTGGTCGGGCGCTGAACTCGACGCGACGGTATGGCAGGGCATTGAGTTCCTGTCGATGGATACCGGCGTTCCGGGATATGCGGCCGTGGTCACTGTCCACCTCGCGCGTCCTGCTTCGGGCATGAGCGCGGAGAGCGTGCAGGTCACGGGTGGACGCCGCATTGTGCTGCCGAACCCTGAGGTGGTCCTGATCAATGGTGTCGATACGTTCGAGGTTCGCTTTGCCGTGAAAGGCGATCACTCGGCTTATTCCATCCGACTGTTGAACGGTGGAGACGATCCGCTCAATCCGTTCTTTGCCCAAGCTGACTTTCGCTTCTATATCGACTGCGAGACCGGTGATTGCCGCCCATCTGCATTGCTTCCCTTGATTGAGCCCGCGCAGCCGCCCTCCATCGATACCCGTTACAAGGACTTCAACGGCTTCATGCGCATGCTGTCCGAATGGGTGCGGGTGGCGAACCCGGATTGGGCGGATCTCGCGCCCGCTTCCCAGGAGCGAATGCTGATGGAGCTGTTGGCCCACCAGGGCGACATGCTCAGCTACTACCAGGATCGTGTTGCTAATGAGGCGTTTCTTGCCACTGCTTCGCAGAGGCACTCCCTGCGTCAACACGCGACGCTGCTGGGCTATCCCGTGTTCGACGGGGCGGCCGCGCAGACGACACTTGCGTTTGAGACAACAGTGGCAGGTTTTGTTCCCGCAGGACTATCAGTGGAGAATCGCCGGCTGCACGGGGAACGTCCCGTAGTCTTCTATGTCCGCGACCGCACGCGCGTCGATCCTTCTAACAACACATCTGTGCTGACCGTCGCCGCGTGGCCCGGCGCCTCTTCAGCCACCGTCGCCGCGGGGTCGACGACGCTCCTGTTGTGGGATCAGACCTATTCTCTTCTCGCGGGGATGCGGTTTGCATTTGCACAAGGCGATTACACGCACACGGCAACGCTAACCTCGGTTCGCCCCATTGATCTCCCCGGATGGGCCGCTTTTCCTACAGACCCGCTCGTTCCGGCGGATCGTCCATTGACTGAGATTCAGTTCGAGCCGCCGCTTGCCAGAGAGCTACGGCCGTGGGACGCCGCTGCGCCTCTACGCATGTACGCGAACCTGGCGAGTGCGAGTCATGGCGCTCGTCGTGTCACATGGATCAATCCTCCGCCTGCGCCCGCGCCCGGCGATCCGGTCCCATCACCTGAGGACATTGTGTTGCCGTTGAATCAGCGCAACGCAATTGTTGTTGCCGTTCCGAGAGGCGCGACCATGGTGTCGCTGCTGCGTGCCTTCCAGGTTCCCGAAGGGCCAGTGGTTTACGATGGCGACAATCCGGTAATCGACGTTTACATCGACGGCGAGCTTTGGTCGCGCGAAGAGCATCTCCACCAGTCTCAATCGTTCGACTTGCACTATGCGGCAGGGTCCGATAACTCCGGCCATCTGTGGCTTGAGTTCGGTGATGGCGTGCGCGGCCGCGAGATTGAGGTTGATCCTGTCACATGGCTGCCCACCGTTTCGATGCGGATCGTTTATCGCATCGGCGAGCCGCTGGATGGTAATTGCGCGCGTGACACTTTGACCGAGGTGGTGCAGCCAGCCGAGGCCGGGTTCGCGGGGCTCGGCGTCACAGCGATAACGAACATCACTCCGGGTCTGGGTGGGAAGCGCAAGGATACACTCGACGAGATCCGCGAGGGCGTTCCGAACTCGCTACGTCATGGCGAACTTCAGCGCGCCGTGTCACTGGCGGACTACGCCGCAATCGCCAAGGAAGTGGAGGGTGTCTCACGAGCGGCCGCGAAGGCGCTTGGCGGTCCCTTCAATACAGTGCTCGTGCTGATCGATGCGGACGATGAAACGCAGCTCACGGCCGAGCTCAGTGACCGGGTGTGGCAGCGAATCGAAGAAACGCGCATGGCCGGTCGCGAGCATTTTGTCGCGCCCGCAGACTACGTGCCCCTGCGCGTGGAATTGATCATCTGTGTGCAGCCAGGGTTCCTGCGTCATCTGGTGCGGGAGCGCGTTCTTGCGGAGCTTCGTCCCGGCACAGATGAGCAGAGTGGCTACTTTCATCCTGACAACCTCACCTTCGGCCAGGACCTGGAGGCCGGCGACCTGGTCGCATTCGTGCAGTCGATCCCCGGTGTGCGCTCGGTCAAAGTGCTGGCGTTCTGTCGTCTTTCTCAGCCCGTTCCCACCGTGGAGGATCGGATCATCTTCGGCGCAACCGAAGTCGCCCGGCTGGATGCAGATGAGGACTTCCCTGAGAACGGTGTCATGGAAGTCAGTGTAGTTGGCCTGGATCACGTCGACGAATCACTATTCGACATCGAGGAGGCTGTATGAGTCGTCCGCCTCGCCCGCTGTTTCGCAACGCGACCGCTGGCGATGGAACGGCCTTCGCCGCTACGCGTCAGTTCCTT
>DASQDN010000444.1:0-3045 GCA_035634155.1 Bryobacteraceae bacterium
GTGGAGTTGAGCCGCATCTCGGTCGAAGACCTGGAGCCGGTGCTGCAGGAAGAGCGGCTGACGTGGCGCTCGACTTTACGTTGGGATTTCGGTTCTTCCGCCGAGCTGGTGCGACGTTTTGTGCGCATCCAGGCGCTGGGAGGATTTGCGCTGCTGCTCGCGGGCCGTGTAGTCGGTTATTCCTACTTCGTGGTGGAAGATCGCAAAGGGCTGATCGGCGACTTATATATTCTGCGAGAGTTTTCTTGTCCCGAGTATGAGGACACGCTGCTGGCGGCGGTTTTGGAAGCGCTTGTCATGGCGCCCGGAGTATGCCGCATCGAGGCGCAGTTGATGATGATGCGCGGCCCCTTCGAACGGGCGCTGCCGTTGGAGGGATACGCGAGAATTCATCCGCGGTTATTCATGCTTGCCGAGCTGGCGGAAGTGGGCCAACTGCCGGAGGGCGCGCTCGCCCGAGGCATGCGATTCCGGCAATGGAGTGAGGCGCGGGAAGAGGAATCGGCCGCGCTGATTGCGGCGGCTTATCGCGGGCATGTTGACGCTACGATCAACGATCAGTACGGATCGGTCACCGGCGCCCGGCGGTTCTTGAACAACATCGTGCAGTATCCCGGATGTGGAAGCTTCTTCGCGCCGGCGTCACTTTCGGCCGATCTGCCGCAGGGAGGTTTGGCCGGTGTAATCTTCGGCAGCCTGGTATCCGGTGACACAGGGCACATCACGCAGGTTTGCGTGACGCCTTTGATGAAAGGCCAGGGTTTAGGCTATGAACTGCTGCGTCGCTCGCTTATGGTGTTTGCGCAGAATGGATGTGAGCGGGTCAGCCTGACCGTGACAGCGGCCAACTCCGGCGCGATTGATCTGTATCAGCGAATGGGCTTCCGTGCGATGCGGCGCTTTGCCGCGTATGTGTGGGAAGGCTTTTAGCGTTTACGTCCTGCTAAGGCAAGCATCTCGCGATAGTGATAAAGGTGGACCCCGCCTTTCGCCTCGCGTACGGATGCAATCATGGCGGCCGCCACGGTGTCGGCTTCGATCACGCGGTATTTCTCAAGCGGTCCTCGTAGAAGGAACTGGAACGCTTCTGTGAAGGCAATACCGATGCGTTCGCCCGGTCGTGTCTGGTTGCGATGGCCGGTAAGGAAACTGGGACGAAAAAGGTGGACGGCTTCAAACGGAAGAGAGGAAACCTCCTGCTCCATCTCGGCCTTGGTTCGCAGGTAATAGTTCGAGGTCTTGGGGCTGGCTCCAACGGAGGAGATGACAGCGAACTGGCGCGCCTGCTGCTTGACGGCTTGCGTTGCGAGGTTTACGACATAACCGAAGTCGACCTTGCGGAAGGCTTCGCGCGTGCCGGCTTCGGGCATGGTAGTTCCCAACGCGCAGAAAACATCGGCTCCGGGCGGCACGTCGGCGAGGTCAAGCTGTTCGAAATTTACGATCCGCTCCATGCCGGAAAGGCCGGAGGGTCGGCGAACCAGAGCGATGACTTGGGAATAGCCGGCTTCGGAGGACAAGCGTCGAAGGCAATGGCTTCCGACCAGCCCAGTTGCGCCGGCAATGACGGCGACATGCGGCATTCCCAGCTAGTATATGCGGGGTATCGGGTTAACGGGAAAGGTCGGCCGCGCTTGCCTGCAGAAGATGCTGCTGCTGGCCCGCCGGACGGAACGCACGCTCGGATGGATTGCCAAGGGCCAGCGTGGCGGCATCACGACACATAATGAGGCCGGCGCAAAGGAGCAGAGCGGGGTAAAGATATCGTTTCATCGCAGTTCTCTGTTGAAAGATGCGTAAACGCCGGTCCCGAATGGATCACCTCTGGCGGAAATCTTTTAGTACCCTCGCACAATGCGTCGTACGACCGGCAGGGCCCGATTCCAGCAGTCCGTGCCGGATTGGTAAAAAGACCTCGGCAGGTAATTCCCAACTATGCAAACCGAGTTTAGGAATCTTAATGCATCTGAACATTGGGCAATCTCGTCTGTATCAAAGAATTGAACGCTTGCATCGCTTGCCGGCTGAGGGTATAGTCGTCAGAGTCAGCTAGTGGTGCAATCAGGACCCGCGCATGGAGCTGTAGAAAGCTTTGTGCGCGTGCTGTACTAACACTGGAAGGAGAGTGTCATGAAAAAGTTTGCAATCGTAGCTCTGTTCGCCACCGCCGCATTCGCGGCCGAGTGGAAGGGGACTATCACGGACGCTAAATGCGGCGCGGCTCACGCCGATGCGTCTGAAAAGTCGATGAAGTGCTCGCAGGCGTGTGTGAAGGGCGGACAGGCCGCTGTGTTCGTGAGCGACGGAAAAGTGCTGAAGATCGCCAATCAGGACAAGGTTGCGGCTCACGTTGGCCACAAGGTCACGTTGTCCGGCAAGCTCGACGGCGACACGGTAACCGTCGACAGCGTAAAGATGGATTAGTTTTCGCGTTTTGGGGGCGGGCTGTTTATTGCAGCTTGCCCCTTCCTTCTACTTCCCAGATTTCCACCACTTCTTCTCCCCGACATCCATAGATTCTCTCGTGAAGATTGACGGCCACACAGATGTGGTTCGGGATCACTCGCACCTTTTCGCCGACCTTCCACTTGTGCCGGCTAGTCGCGATGCTCACGAAGCCGTGCTCTTCATTCATCTTTTCGAAGAATGCTTCCGGCGCTTCCACGATGCGGCCGAAGCCCGGTTCGGCCGCGCGATCCGAGGAGAACGTTTTGGACCCGCCGTCGAGAATCACTCGCCCGGACACGGAGGTCGACACAACAGTAGTGAGGATGCTGGCGGCGCAGTCGTCCCACGTGCAGGCTCCGGAAAGTACGGTGTTGCGATCGTTGAAGATGTAGGTGCCGGGACGGATCTCATTGAGGCTCGGCAGCCAATGAGAATACGCCATCGCCGGCGTCGAGCCTCCGCTGACGATAGCCGCCTTCATGCCGATGCGATCGAGTGTGGCAAGGGCGGCGCGCAGGATCGACTCCGCCGTCATGAGAGTGACAGCTCCAACCGGGTCGGCCGCCTTGACGTGGCCGGGGTAAAACGCGAGGCCCT
>DASQDN010000445.1:0-3002 GCA_035634155.1 Bryobacteraceae bacterium
ATGGGCATCTCCCTTCATCCATTAACCGGCTCTTCCTATAGGCTGGTCAAATGGCACCTTGGTGACACCGGCCGTGCGGCCCGGCGGCAATCCAGGTCAAGTCGATCCCTGGGCACCTTTGCAGCGGCGCCTGCGCGTCCGTGCGTCCGGCGCAGGAAAATGCTGCAAGCTCAGCCGCTTTCAGTCACTGGCGCGGTCGCCTGATCCGGAGCCCGAGGGGGAAACCGCGGCTCTGAGCTCTTCCACAGTCAGATGGGTCTTCATGGCAAGCGCCCTCAGGGTCGCTTCTTGATCCCATGGCTGACCTTCGAGCCGGGCTTCATCGAACAGGCGTCGGTATTCCCTCACGGCATAATCCAGTGATCCTTCGCTCGGTGTTTCGTCGTTCATGGTCGTAACCCCCTCCTTTGCGTGTACGCATTACGACTTATTTGGCTTGACCCTTTGCCGGGGCAAGGATGCTTTTGCGGACTAATTACGATGGGTATTTTTACCTTCCAAAAGAGGGTGGGAGCGATCTTTTCCGGGGCTGATTGTTTTACCCAGAACGCAGCCCGCCGCGGATCGCCGCGGTTGGCCATTCCGCTCAAACCTCGCCGGGATTGAAGGCCCGCATTCTTGGAAAAAGGTCGGATCGTGCTTTCATTCTCTGGGACAAGTCGTAGCGTAACCGTTGATCTGGCGTCGCATGAATGGTCTTACACTGCCGCTCCCGTCAGCCGCATCATGCCGCTCGGCGACTCGATCACATCGGGGTTCAACAGCCCGCCCCACTGGGGCTATCGCGGTCCGCTCTGGAGCCTTCTTACCAATGGCGGAGCGGTGATCGATTACCTGGGCGAGTTCCAGGACGGTCCGAACTCCCTGCCCGACCGGGATCATCAGGGAACGCTCTACCAGACGGCCGACCAGCTCATCCCCCTCGCTCCCGGGCTCATGACCCAGTACAAGCCCGACGTCGTCCTGCTGATGATCGGCTCCAACGACATCGAGGGAGGCCAGGATGCTTCTTCCCTAGGAGACGAGATCAGCGAGATCCTGGATGGCATCGCCGCACAATCTCCTGGCATTACGGTCTACGTGTCCACTCTCACGCCGTTGTCGCCCGACAGAACCGGCAGCGAAGTCATCCCGTTCGCCAACGAGGAGATCCGAAGCGCTGTGGCGCAGGCGCAGGCGGAAGGCCAGCGGGTGCGCGTGGTCGACCCAAACCTGTCCCTGGACGACCTCCTCGACGGCGTCCATCCCAATGATGCAGGCAACGGGAAGATCGCTCAAGCTTTCTTCGATGCGTTGATCGCCGACGACCCCGGGATCGGCGGGCGGCGAGCGGCGATCAACCCAAGCGAGACCATCGTCTATGGCAGCGAGGCTGGTGATCGACTCTACGGAAACGGCAGCGCGAACCGGCTCGACGGACGAGGCGGCGATGATCTCGTCTACGGGAGAAGCGGCAACGATCGTTTGCACGGAGGAGAGGGCAACGACCGGCTGTACGGATCGAGCGGCGACGACTGGTTCTACGGATCAAGGGGACACGATGCCTTCAAAGGCGACAGCGGAGCCGACCGGATCTACGGAGACAGCGGAAACGACAGCATCACAGGCGGAACCGGCCGAGATACCATGTTCGGAGGCAGCGGCTTCGACAGGTTCGTCTTCCTGTCCCGGTCGGAGAGCGGCACGACCACAAGCAAGCGCGACGTCATTGCAGATTTCACTCGCGGCGACAAAGTCGACCTGTCCCATCTCGATGCGAATACCACGAGATCGGGCAATCAGAAGTTCACGTTCGTCTCCAAGTTCACCGGGAGGCCGGGAGAGCTGCAATGGGACGAGAATTCCAAGGGCTTCATGGTCAGCGCCGACGTGAACGGCAATGGAACCGCGGATTTTTCCATCCAGCTGAACACGAAGCTCGGCTCGCTGCGCTCATCGGATTTCATCCTCTGAAGCCGTTCGACCGATGCCGACGCCCTGCGGACGGAATGGAACTGCACCCCAGTGCAAAGATCAAACACTGCATGCAGTTGCGGCCAAGCTGGACCCAAGGATTAACTGTCGGTTGCCATTCGCCATCATGACGCGCAAACCGCGTCGACTTGCGCCAGAGACAAGGAAGCCGGTGTTCCTTAGCCTCCACGCCCGTCGTGAATTGACGCGCATGGTTTCGGGTCCTGCGCCGCTTCTTTTCCGACAGCCGAGTTTCACGAGCAGCCTATAAGGGAAATGAGGAATGGTTTCGTTCGTAAAGTCGAACCGTGGGGTATCCGTTGATCTCGCGGCCGACCGTTGGTCCTACATCACACGGATCATGCCGCTGGGGGATTCGATCACGTCCGGCTTCAACAGCTCCCCGGGCTGGGGTTACCGGGGTCCCCTCTGGAACAAGTTCCATGAGCGCGGTTTGGGCATCGACTATGTCGGAGAGTATCGCGACGGACCGAGCTCCTTTCTGGATCCTGATCATCAGGGTGGGCTGGGCCAGACCACGGACGGGCAGACCGGCCTCGCGCCGGATCTCATGAAGCGGTACAAACCCGATGTCGTCCTGCTGATGACCGGCTCGAACGACATTGAGTCCGGCGACTCCCCTGCTCAGCTTCGCAGCGAAATGAGGCAGCTCCTCGACACGATCGCCGCCCATCGTCCGAACGCCAAGATCTTCGTGTCCACCTTGACGCCGCTCGCCTCGGATCAGCCCGGCAGCAGCCTCATCCCGTCGGCCAACCGGGAGATCAAGGCCGCGGTCGCCGAAGCCGCCAGGAAAGGCCAGAATGTGGAGCTGGTCCAGCCGAAGCTGTCCCTTTCGGATCTTGCCGATGGGGTTCACCTGGACGCGGGCGGACACGCGAAGCTGGCGCAGGCCTGGTACAGCGCGGTGATGCGCGAGTTCCCGGCGCAGGGCGGCACTCCGGGCGGGAACGCGGTCGCGCTGAGCTCCGGCGAGAGACACATCTCCGGCAGCCAGTTCGCCGACCGGCTGGCGGGGGACGGCCTGT
>DASQDN010000446.1:0-1546 GCA_035634155.1 Bryobacteraceae bacterium
CCACGGTTCTGCACTACTTCCCGGCGGCAGTGGCACAGAACGTCAAACACTATCGAAGCTATTTTAACGGCATCCATAAATCGATGGGCTTTAGAGATCAATCGAAGATGCCGATCGCTGTGGAATTCTTGAACGCGTGAACTTCTAAGATGGGCACATTCACTGTTCCCTGCCGCATCGCAAACATCGTCGAGCGCCAAAAATCCGCCTCGTTCGAACGGTTGCTCGTTGACACGGGAAGCGAGTACACTTGGATTCCCGCCGCGGAGCTCGAACGAATTGGCGTCGAGCGCGAGAAGAAGGACCTCCGCTTCGTGATGGCGAACGGCACAAAGATCACCCGCTCGGTTGGCTTCGCGATCGTTCATGTCAATGACACGTTCACCATCGACGAGGTTGTCTTCGCCGAACCCGGCGACCTGCTCCTCCTCGGTGCGAGATCTCTCGAGGGCCTCAATCTGACGGTCGACTCACGACTCAAGAAGCTCGTCGCCGCCGGACCGCTGCCTGCCGCTGCAAATCTTGAGGATCGCAGCAAGTAACTGCATCGCGAATCCCGGCGAGAGTCGCCCACATGGCCAAGTCTCTCCGAGTTGAAGCGGCACCACGCACCACCCTCGTCGTCCATCTTGGCGCAAGCGCCGCACGTGCGTTAATCCATGCGCTTAATCCATGCGCGTCGCCAAGCACTCCAACTGCGAAGGACACTGCGCCATGACCACGCCCTCCCCTCGCATTGGCCCTCTCCTTGTCGCTCTCGCAATCGCCGCTTGCGGTCTAGCCCCGCGCACCGCGTCGGCCCACGTCAAATGGTTCGCCGACTTTGACTACGCCACGCCGCCGCGAACCATCGCCGAGACGACCACGCCGGTCTTCTGGAGCATGTTCGCCCTCAGCATCGTCGTGCTCGTCGTGCTGGTCTGGCTCGACCGCATCGTCGCGGCCTGGCCGCCCGCCAGCCGGCTTAATGATTGGTTCGACGTGCGCAGCGACTCCAGCCTGCTCGTCATGCGGGTTGGCACGTTCGCCACGCTTCTGGTAGCGTGGCAGCTCGGTACGCTCTTCGCGCCAGAACTGGCCACGAACAGCATCTGGATCGAGCGGCTGCAGTTCGTCATCGTGCTGCTGCTCTTCACGGCGGCCACGACCACGCTGGCCGGGCTGGGCCTGTTCGGCGTCTGGCTCTACGGCGCCCAGCAGTACGGGTTCTTCCACATGCTGGACTACGTCAACGTCCTGGGCGTGGCGTACTTTCTGACACTCCGGCCGCTCAAGGCGCCTTTCTTCCGCGCCAGCACTCTGCCGGTGCTCTACGCCACGGTCGGCTTCTCACTCTACTGGCTCGCGTGCGAGAAGCTGGTCTATCCCGCGTGGGTCAATTACATCCTCGAGCAGAACCCGGTACTGACGCTCGGGCTGGACCGGGACTTCTTCCGCGTAGCCGCCGCGTTCATCGAGATGGGCCTCGGCTTTCTGCTGATGATTGGCCTGTTCGGCCGGTCGCTTTCCATCACGATCACGCTCACGTTTTTCCTCACCACGATGG
>DASQDN010000447.1:0-3017 GCA_035634155.1 Bryobacteraceae bacterium
GCTTTGCCGTTGTAGGTAGCGTTGAGATAGTCGATGAAGAGCGACTGCTCCTCGGGCAATTCGGTGATGGTATGCGCCGGGCTGTCGCGCGTGATCAGGGTGACGCCGGTGGCGAGCGTGTACTCGGCAATTCCCTTGTCCCCGGCGAGACGGACGCGGTAGTCTTCGTGCGTCTTGGCCGATTCCGGCCGCAGGTAGTCGACGCGCAGGGTGGCGACGCCGCCGTTGTCGAGTTGTAGGACGGAGGCGGTGGCGGTTTCCATTTCGCCCATCGTGCGGCCTTTGCGGGTTTCAAAACCGGCGACCGCGGTAAACTCACGGCCGCTGGTCCAACGCATCAGGTCGAGCATGTGGATGCCGACCCAGGTGATGCTGCCGCCGTAGGTGGCGGTCTTCTGGAACCACGGGGCGCGCGCGCCCATCTGGTACGAGATTTGCGATGAGACCTGGATCACTTCGCCGATCGTGCCTTCGCTGACGATCTTCTTCAATGCGAGAAAGCGGGGCTCGTATCGCTTGTCCAGCATCATGCCGAGCGAGATGCCGCTTTGCTCGACGGCCGCGCGGACTGCTTGGAGACGGCGACGATCGATGGCAAGCGGCTTTTCGGCGATGACGTGAATCTTGCGCTTGGCGGCTTCGATGATGGGCTCGGCGCGTTCGCCGTTGTTATTCGTGACGGCCAGGACGTCGAGCTTCTCGGAATCGAGCATCGCTTTCCAGTCGTCGTATCGCTTGGCCGCGGGCACGGCGCGCAAGGCGGCGCGGCCGGAGGACCAGTAAGCGACGACTTCCACATCGGGGAGACGGGTAAGGGGCCTGGTGACGAGTCCGGTGTGACCTTCAAGTCCGAGAATGCCGACGCGGATTTTCTTGGGAAGACGCACGGGTTCGGTGGAGGCGGCGGCTAGCGCAGCGGGGGCAAGCAGGACGGCTCGGCGGGTCAGGTCGCGCATATTCAATAGCATGCCAAAGATGGGAGAAGGTTGGGTAGGGGAAAACATTTTGGGGGAGGTTTGTTATGGTAAAGTAGCGCCTTAAGGGGGCCGGCCATCGTTAAAGTCTGCATCCTTGCTTCGAGCAGCTCAGGGAACTCGGTGTTCATTGGGACCGAGCACACTCGCGTACTAGTGGATGCGGGGCTGAGCCGCAAGGAGATCGTCACACGGCTGGAAGCGATCGGTGAAACGCCGGAGGCTTTGGATGCGGTACTGGTGACGCATGAGCACACCGATCATACCTGCGGACTGATTCCGCTGCTCAAGAAATATCAGTTGCCGGTGTACATGTCATGGCTCACCTCGCCGACCATTGCGTGGGGGGATTACGAGCCCCGGCTGGAGTTGTTCATGGCGGGTGAGCGGTTTCGGATCGGGGACATGGAAGTGGATACCTTCACGATTCCTCACGATGCGGTGGATCCGGTGGGCTTTTGTATTCAGGCCGATGGGGTGCGCGTCGGGGTGGTGACGGATCTCGGCTACATGCCGGATTCGGTGCGCATTCACCTGCGCGGGACAGAGTTCCTGCTGCTGGAGTCCAATCATGACCTGGACATGTTGAAGGTGGGGCCTTATCCATGGTCGGTGAAGCAGCGGGTGATGGGGCGCAACGGCCATTTGTCCAACGATATGGTGTCGCAGTTCATTCTTGACGGCATGGACGGATGTTTGAAGACGCTCGTGCTTGGCCACCTCAGCGAGCACAACAACCATCCCGCCATTGTGCATATGTCGGCGATGCAGGCCCTTGGGCGTCGGGCGGCGTCGGCGAATCTGGTTGTTTCCGAGCCACGGACACAATCGGAAGTGTTCACGGTATGATCGAACGCTACACGCGCCCGGAGATGGG
The DNA here is from genome assembly GCA_035634155.1 of Bryobacteraceae bacterium. Classification (GTDB taxonomy): domain Bacteria; phylum Acidobacteriota; class Terriglobia; order Bryobacterales; family Bryobacteraceae; genus DASQDN01. The sequence continues at coordinate 1,852 of DASQDN010000447.1, forward strand.
CCGCATCTGGAGCGAGGAAAACAAGTACAAGCAGTGGCTGGAAGTGGAACTGGCCGCGTCGGAAGCGCTCGCTGAGACCGGCGAAGTTCCGGCTGAGGCGGCTCAGGCGTTGCGGCGGCATGCGCGTACGGACGCTTCCCGCATTGCCGAGATCGAGCGCGAAGTGCGCCACGACGTGATTGCCTTCACGACGTGTGTCGCGGAGTCCATGGCGGAGGCGGGCGCGGCTGAGTATTCGCGCTGGCTGCATTATGGGCTGACGTCGAATGACGTCGTCGATACGGCGCAGGCGCTGCAGATCAAAGGCGCGTCCGAGTTGCTGCGCGCGGGCATCGGCGAACTGCTTGAGGAACTCCGGAAGAAGGCTTTCGAGCATAAGCAGACGGTGATGATCGGCCGCACGCACGGCATCCACGCCGAGCCGTATGCGTTTGGGCTGAAGTTTGCGCTCTGGTACGACGAGCTGCGGCGGGATCTCGATCGGTTTGAACGCGCCGCGGAAGAAATCCGCGTCGGCAAGATTTCGGGAGCGGTGGGAACCTTTGCGCACATAGGACCTGAGGCGGAGGAGCGGATCTGTGCGATTCTCGGGCTCCGGGCGGCGCCGATTGCATCTCAGGTGATCTCGCGGGATCTGCATGCGGCGTTTGTCAGCGTGCTTGCGCTGATCGCGGCTTTGTGCGAGAAGATCGCGCTGGAGATCCGGCATCTGCAGCGGACCGAGGTGCGCGAGGCGGAGGAGCCCTTCGGGGCGGGGCAGAAAGGGTCGTCCGCGATGCCTCACAAGCGCAATCCGGTTACCTCCGAGCAGATCTGCGGCTTAGCGCGGGTTGTGCGGTCGAATGTCCAGGCGGCTTACGAGAATATCGCGCTGTGGCACGAGCGCGACATTTCGCATTCGTCGGTGGAGCGTGTGATTGTGCCGGACTCGTGCATCCTGACCGATTACCTGCTAGCGAAGACGATCTGGCTGGTGCGGGGCATGCGGGTGAATGTCGAGTTTATGCGACGGAATCTCGACTTGACCAGGGGTCTGGTGTTCTCGGGTCAACTGTTGCTCGACCTGACCGCGGCCGGGATGCTTCGAGAGCACGCCTACAAGGTGGTACAGGCTCATGCGATGGCTTCGTGGGAAGGCCAGGGAGATTTCCGGGCAGCGATCGCAG
>DASQDN010000448.1:0-3037 GCA_035634155.1 Bryobacteraceae bacterium
CTTTCGAAAGCGACTGAGGAGCCAGCCTCACATCATCCAGAACCGGCTTTCGCCAGCCCCGAAACTCGGTCTCAAGTCCAGGCGATACTTACAGTGCCTTTCGGCCGTCCTAAACTTGACTAAATCTTGAGAGCTTAAGAACTCGGAGGAGCTTGCGGACTCACCTTGCGGGACCCAACCAAACTACCTACCTAAGAGATGCCTTTTGAGGCCGCCGGGATTCAGCTGCTTTCAACTATTGTCGCGAAGCTTACTTACCGGCTCATCTCTTCAGATGTTCTGCCCGTCTGCTGGGTTTCAGTTTTTTCCGGCCGACTATCGCCTGCCGTTTTCCCGTAACCTCGCTGCCCGGACAAAAACTACTGTAACATCCCGGATTGCGCTTGTCACGCCTTATTCAAAAAAAGATTGCCCAACATATTTGCCGCCGCTTCATCGCGTCGCCGAGGCGCCATTTCGCCGCTCCCGGAGCACTGCCTCGATATCGCGGAAGATCTCGCCAGGGGGCCGGTTTGCCGATACCGAGTGGTAATCGCCACCGGCGTAGTGCAACATGATCGGGGATGTCAGCTTTTCGTATGCCAGAAGCCGAGCGCGAACTACCTCCACGCTATCGTCGGAGCGCCGGACGAGTTTCGTACCGTCCGCATCGCACACCCCAGGTCGCACGGGAGGCTTGAACAGCAGGTTGTATATACGGCCGCACTGCGGACACTGCCGGCGGGAAGAGATGCGCTCGATCAACACCGATTGGGGAGTGGCCAGGTGGAATACGGTCGGCTGCGGAAAGCCCAATTCTTTCAACTGCCCGTCCAGGTATTCCGCTTGCGGAAGAGTCCGAGGATACCCATCGAGCAAGAACCCGTTCCGGCAATCCGGTTGTGTGATCCGGTGCACCAGCATGCGGTTGACGATTTCGTCTCCCACTAATTGGCCTGCTGCCAACACCGCCTGAGCTTCCTGGCCCAGAGCAGTTCCTGCTTCTACTTCGGCGCGCAGCATCTCGCCGGTGGAGATCGCCGGGATCTGCAGCATTTTAGAGATCAAAGGCGACTGCGTCCCTTTGCCGCAACCCGGCGGCCCGAACAGGAGAATTACCAAGAACCCTCCGAAACACTCATCATAGGAAATCCGAACCTTATGGACGACCATTGCCCCAAAAGGAAACGCGAAGGGGATACATCTACCTTACCCTGTTCGCTGGTACCCTGCAGATATGGACGAGCGAGCGTTCTATCGTGAATCGCGGACCACCAAGCCAGCGACGCTACAGTGTTCCTTTTGCCGTACCTCCGATACATATGAGTTGCAGTGGATTGTTCGGAAAAAGGTTGACCGGCTGCCACCCAACGCCGATGAACGGGATCGGGCCAAGTTCAAAAAGGCGGACAGCTACATGGTACTGGTGACCGACAAGGTCCCGTGCAGGAACATGCGGTGCCGGCGAACGTTCGACGTCTCCGGAATCAAAACCACCGCCTTCTTGGTGGATGACGCGCGGTAGTACTAAGGATCACGTACAACGATCACCGGTGGACTGTTCTAGGAAGCCGCTGGTAGGCTGGAGAGTCACCGCCATAGATGGGGCCTTCGATCACACCCGACCCGGAACGATCCGCCTGTACTGAAAAGAGCCGCCTCTTGTACAAGTACGACGCGGTCCTAGCCGAGTACAGCCGGACGGTGTCGTTCCTGTACAAGCGCGTCGGCGTGCTTCGCAAAGAAGCCTACAGGGAGATCAGCGACTTCACAGACGACGCTCGTCTGCGCTGTGAAGAAGCTCGGATCGCACTTGAGGAACACATTCGCGAACATGGCTGCTAAAGCTTTGATGCCGCTGTGTCGACTGTATAAAGGGAGACTACTCGCTGCTGTTAAAAATGATCGAACAAGCGGTTCGTACCGCTTTAAGCTGGCACCTCGCTGGTACGACACGCACCCGAAGGGGCCTAACCGTCGAACGATTGCACTCGTGAGCAGTTTCTAATTAGTGACGAGAAATTCATTGCAGCTCAACAAACAATTTGTTTGATCGGCACACCCTTAGCTGGCCACAGAAAAAATAAGGGTATTGCACCTATTATTCAGTGATATCCTAGATCGGAGCCCAAACGGTGCAAACCTTCTCAGTCGGGCAGTCGGCATTGGGATCGCAAGAAGCGCGGACGGCCGCGCCTCCCCCCCACCCTGTCACCGCCGAACGTCTGCACTACCTCGACCCCATGCGCGGGCTGTTGATGATGCTTGGCGTGGTTCTCCATACCGCCAGTGTTTTCAGCCTTTCAGGAACTTGGGTGGTTTGGGACCGCGAGAATGCGTCCGGGTGGATGACACAACTAGGAGAGTTCATCCATGTGTTTCGGATGCCTGCCTTCTTTGTGGTGTCGGGATTGTTGTTTGCCCGCTCAGTCCGGTCCCGAGGCGTAGGTCAGGTCTTGCGAGCGCGACTGGTGCGTATCGGAGTTCCGCTCATCGTCGTCATGCTGACGGTGAATACGTCTGAACGGCTCCTGGTTCTTCAAGCGTCTGGCTCGGACTTGTCGGCCGAGGAATTCCTCCTCAACGAGTTGGTCTCCGGGCACTGGCTCGGTCACCTTTGGTTCCTGTTTGTCCTGCTTGGCCTGATGACGACGGCTGCTCTTGGGAACCGTGCGCTTGTCCGTGTCGCGAAATCGCTCCCAACGCGGACGGGTATTCTTCTTCCAGTTTTGGCGCCGGGTTTGGTTGTCGGCATTCACGCGGCAGCCAAGATCATCGAACCCTTGAACTGGCTGTTCATGAGCATCACTCCCGCGACGTGGCTGGTTTCGTTCACGTTCTTCGCATCGGGGTGCGTCATGGGACATCGCGACGACATCCTACAGGGTTTTGCGCGTCTGCAGGCGCCGCTGGTGGCGCTTCCGATTTATGCTCTGGCTTGGGCGGCGAGTCCGAATCGCGTTCTCGAAGTCTACTCCGCAACCGTGCTCTCCTGGATTGGTGTGACCGTTTGCTTTATCGTGTTCGCCAGCCTTTTTATTGGGCGCCCGAGCGAGCG
>DASQDN010000449.1:0-10257 GCA_035634155.1 Bryobacteraceae bacterium
CGGGGATGGCGCCGCCGTCGTTCACGCCGCGGTCGTCTGGTTGGTACAACGCGGCGAATAACCGGCTAACGAATACGGGATTGGGCATCCAGCACGACGCGGTTGGGAATCTGACGGCGATGGGGGCTTACACGTTCACCTACAACGCGGACGGGCTGATGAGGTCCAGCACGGTGAGCGGGACGACTCGGGCTTACGGGTATGACGGGGAAGGCCACCGGGTTCGGGTGGGGACGACGACGTACGTGTATGACGCGAGTGGTAGTTTAGCGGCGGAGTATGGAGGGACACCTGGAGCGGCGGGGACGCAGTACATGGTGGCGGATATGCTCGGGTCGACGCGGCTGGTGCTGGATAATGCGGGGCCGGTTCGGCGGTATGACTACTACCCGTTTGGAGAGGCGATTCTGGCGGGGGTGAATGGGCGGACGACGGCGGCGGGTCATGAAGCGCTGGAGTCGGCGGCGGGTCCACGGCAGCGGTTTACGGGGAAGGAGCGGGATATTGAGTTAGCTACTTCTGCTATGCCGAGTGGGTTGGATTACTTCGAGAGTCGCTACTTCAGTTCAGCCCAAGGTCGCTTCACAACCCCTGACGTGATGATGGGCAAAACAGAGTGGTTGGTTGATCCGCAACGATGGAACCGCTATGCCTACGTTCGGAACAATCCTCTGAGGTATATCGACCCCAATGGCGAAGATTTGGTGGTCTACACCTTCTACGGAAGCGACCTCACCGACGAACAGAAAAAGTACCTTCAGGCAAACATGAAGCAGATTCAGGCAAGCATCGCTCAGAAGTTCAGGGATGCAGGTGTCGAGAAGGTTGACTTCCGTGATGGAAGCACGCTGACGCAAAAGCAGATCAGCAAAATTCTGGAGAACGGTCGCTCAACCAATACAACGGGGATCGGGCTGCTGAACTTCTCCAATGAGAAATTCGGTGGCTACCAGAGCAAAGAGGGTGTGTTTGGGGCTACGGCGAGCGACACTCGTTCCGCTACGTTCATGAAGCAGATAGGCGAAGGCCTAGACCTATCTCGGCCCGGTGACGCTGCGATCATGAACTTCCGCATAGGCGAGGTGGGCGCACACGAGCTTGGGCATGGACAGAACTTCGAGTCAGACATGGCTCCGATCAACTTCATCAAGCAAGTCTTCGGGGGCGGCAACTTGATGGGTGAAGGACAGGGCATGCCCACACGTCCAAGCGGTTTGACCCTTCGCAGGATCGAACACAACGAGCGATTCGAGAAATCAATCGGATCGGAGACAACACGCCCAAGCCGTGATCGAGGTGAAGAATGGGCAAACTGCTGAAAGCAATGCACCTTGCATTGGTTGGGCTGATGCTTCTCTACTGTGGGGGCCAACTGGGGCGTCTACTCATGAAGTGGCTTGCCCCTACTGATCAAGGAGTGCGGTTCTGGACGCCAGGAATGGAAATGGTGGCAATAGCTGTCGCCTTTTTTGCCTTGCTTGGAATCTTTGCTTGCTCCATTGGGGCGATGAAACAGCCATCGGTCCGGCTTCTGGTGGCCCTGCAAGCCGCTTGGTTGATTTGCCTCACTTTTATCGGCTGGACGGCAGGAGGCCTTTTCAGACTGCAAGAGCTTGTTGGGATTGACCTCGCTGACCCGACAGCCGTTCGCACCGCTGAACTACTTCACCTTCTTATGGCAGTCGCAGTCTACTTGGTGATAGCAATTGTGACAGGACTGCCCCTGTTGCGTCGATGGGATCGCAATGCTGGCGGTGCCGGCCACGAAGACGGTGTGGTGGCTCAACGATAACCGGCAAGGAGCGGGACAGTGAGACGGGCCTCGCGGCCGAAGGGGGAGGTTTACGAGCCCGGATGAGCCGTTCATGGATCAAGATCCGGCTGACCCTCAAAGCTGGAATCTCTACAGTTACGTTCGTAATAATCCTCTACGCTTTGTAGATCCGACTGGGAAATACGTGTTCGACAGTTCAGTGAGGAAGAGAAAAAGCGCTTTCGAGAGCAACTGGGGGCGGGCCAGACTGCGGCGAACGCCCTACGCGAGAAGTATGGCGAGAATTCGAAGCAGTACACGAATGCTGCTCGGGCGACCTCTGTTATTTACGAGGAGCCTTTGCTGAGCGCCTACCCTTCCGCGTCGGAGGGAACTGTTTAAGGGAATCTCTATGCTTACGTCGACGGAGCTTACTGGCTCCGTCGTGGTCAATGTCCCGGTCAGCCCTAGGGCCGGTTTTCAGGTCACCCTATATGGCCGGCTTTGGGAGCCCCCCGAGGCTGAACGACCTCCAGCCCACCTCCAAGCCCAATCGCCTTGCCGGTGACGTACGCGTACTCGAACTCTCCGGGCCGGGCGGCTCGGTTCGAATCCTTCAGCTTAAACTGCGCTGAACCACGGGTCCTCCCCTGTTCGTCCTTGCCGAGGTTCACATCAGTGAGGTCCGCAGGCGTTAACTCGGATCTCCATGGTTTCCCCGCTTTGATGTTGTGCTTTTCGAGGTAAGGTGTTCCCCATTTGACCGACAGAGCATTGTGGACGCGAGTGGATACCGTATCTACCCGGGCAACGTGCCTCACATTGGTCGCCTACAAGGCCCCCGCGCGGCAAGCCAGTAAACGGGGGCCCTTGTGATCTGTTCAAAAAGCCGCCTGATCTTGAAAATAGGTGAACAAGAGGGCTGAACGATCGCTTCAAGAGCTGGGCTATCGATTCGAGTATTGCTTCCGACGTATGAGTACTAAACCAGCGACACTCACGAAAGTAAGCACTGCGGTGCACGGTTCCGGCACGGGATGCTGTGCAGCAGAGTAGAAGTCATTCTGATGCGCATTTATGCCGAGGATTTGGTCGGCGAGTTGGTTGCCGAAAATCTCGTGCACCCTAGCAGTTGGATGCACACTATCAAAGAATAGCGCCGAGTCACATGTTTCAGGAGTTGACTTACAGGGGCGGACCGCATCTAAGCCGTATTCGGTAATCAGATCGTGATGAAGGCCGAATAAATCGAAATACTCAAGTGAGAATCCTGGCACCCCGTAGCGCAGGTAATCGCCGTACAGTCCCAGCCAAGTGTTGAATTGTACAGCTGCGTCCGTGCCTGCTTCGCTGATACCGTCACCCATCGTCTCAGGAATCAGACCTATATCGGGTGAGTTGATCAGCACGAACTGACGTGCTCCGGCGAAATACAGGTCCCGCACTGAATAAGCGATGTTGGCGCCAGCAGCCTGCGCCGCCAACATACGTCGTGTCGGGTCAGAGATCCTCGCGGCATCACGTAGATCATTCCCCGCTCCCAGGAAGAAGTACAAGCCCTCTGGGTCCGCTACACCACCTGAACGGTCGAGATAAAAATCGACCTGCCGCGACATGCCCGTCGGGATTAAGAAATTCAGCAAACCCAGTGCCCCGCTTTCGTCCGTCCGGGCTCCCCCAATCGCGAAGTTGTTCCCGGGGCCACCAACGCGTCCGAACGCGCCCATCGACATGCCACCCGGAGCCGCATCGGAGGAGTGGCCAAGACGTGCCGCAACATGCTCTGCCCAGACCGGTCCATTTGTGAACCGTCCCGCTTCATAGGGTGCGGTGGGATGCTTGGGAACAAGTCCAAACGTGTAGTTACTCAGTACCGACGTGGCCTTCAGCACGTTCCCGGTATCAGTAAGACTGTCTCCAAAGAAGTACAGCGACGAGAATGGCGCGGCCGTAGCTGCTACCGCAAGGCAAACGAGGAAGAAGACCCGAAACAACATGGCTGTAGTCTACCTCACAAATAGGCTCTGAGGTACAAATCACTTGAAGGCACTTGGGTGAATCCTTATGGCCCCACGCACGGTGGACGGAGTTGCTTACATTCACCAAGGGGGCGGATCTACCGCGACGGGCTGACCGTTAACGCGGTTGGGCAGTTGTGCGCGATTATGCGGCTCAGATCCTCCTGCCGACACTTGCACGGCAGGAGGTTGAGAAGAATCTGCGCGAACCTTTGTGGAGCCGCCGGCGGGTCCTCGAGCAGGTTCAGCTTCTGGTTAGGGCACGCTTCCCTTGCCAGGACGGAGAGGTACTTGGGTAGTCGGTTGGTTTCGGTGAAAGCCATCAATGATGACCTAGGACTGGTATCACGACAACCCAGCACGATGCTCTCCTCAGTACAGTTTAATAACTACCCGCGAACAGAGCAGCGGTTGTATATCTACCGGATGAGAGCATCGCGGCCGGGGGTGTCCATCACATCTGTTGCGCGGCTAGGACCCTGGACAGATGGCGAGCCGTTAAGGAGTCGTTGCCTCGACTGGAGGAAACCGCTGCGTCTCAAGACTCATCCGCACGCTACGTCCCCGGATGCCGTAGATCACCTCCAGTTGCTTGCCGGTAGTATCCATGTTTATACGCTCAACCGTAGCCTCATACGACTTCAGGTCTTCTGCGAGGGTGATTGCTATTCTGGTCCTGGTCATCCCAATGTAAACGCCGTTCGCGTCGCGTCGAAAGAACATCGTCGACAGCGCGAACTTACGGTTGCCGGTACGAAACCAGACACCGTGATGCGTTGACTGCGTTGGGTCATTCGTCGTGCCTATATAAGAACCATCGGATGTGAAAGTCCCCAGGCCGAACGGCAGGAAGTCGCCTCCCGGTGCGGCGACTTGAGCGATCCACGTTCCTTCCAACGTTTGGCCGAAGCTGGGCAAAGTCTCTTGCGCCGTGGCAACGTTCCCGGTAGCCGAAAGCAGTAGAACAGTCAAACTAAAAACTGAAAGCGTTCTCATTTTTTTCATCTCCCCTGTAGGATCGTGCACCGACCCCTACGCAGAGTAAGCAAGAATGCCCCTGTACAACAATGCTGCCCGTATCCCATTCGCGTTCTAAGCTACCTCATCCCGTAAATTGTAGAAACCACTGATGTTGTAGTGAACCGTCATATCTGGTACGCTTACGCAGTGCCGCTGGAATGGGTAGTCACGAGAAGTTAAACGGTTCGCCACGCCTCATATTCGGGCCATTCGAGTATGAGGAGACCTCCGGGCAACTGAGAAAACACGGCACCCGCCTGCGACTCCAAGGTCAACCTTTACAGATTCTGTCGACTCTGCTGCAACAACCTAGTCGGGTCGTTAGTCGCGAAGAATTCCACCGTCGACTGTGGAACGGCAGTACGTTCGTTGATTTCGATCATGGTTTGAACGCGGCAGTGAACCGGCTTCGGCAGGTGTTGGGAGATTCCGCCGACCGGCCGCGTTATATCGAAACGTTGCCGAGCCAAGGATATCGGTTCATCGCTCCTGTCAGAATTGCCGAGCCCGTAGCCGTGCCGGCGCCCCTTGCTCCTGAGACTATCGTCACTACGGAGGAGCGACCCTCCGGAAAAGGGCTACTCAGCAAGAGCAAAATGTCGTTTGGCGGCATATTCGTCGGAGTTGCCCTTGCCGCTCTGTACATCGGTTACCAGGTGGGCGCTCGGCAGCGGGTCCCGCTCTCGGCCCAGTCGGTGCAGTGGAGCGTGGTACCGCCGAAGGGTTATGTATTGGAGCCTGCGAGCAGCCGCCAGTCTATGGCGCTGTCGCCCAGCGGTTCCAAGCTGGCCTTCACGGCGATGAACGCAAGTGGGTTGCTGACAGTGTTTGTTCGCGACTTTCGGAGACTCGAAGCTTCCCCTGTTGCCAACACGACCGGAGCTCACTCTGTGTTTTGGGGTTCCGACGAACGGTCGATTTACTTCACGACACGCGGCAGTTTGGGCCGGGCCGCTCTCGACGGTGACTCTTACCAGGTTATTTCTGACTCGCCTGCTATTATTTCGTCCGTTGTCTCGCTTTCTTCTGGCAAGCTGCTGCTCTCCGGAGCCTCGGGGACGTTTACGGTACCAAACTCCGGTGGTGCGCTCCGACCCATGAAGGAGTCATATCGGTGGTCTCAGATCCTGCCGGATGGCAGGCACATTCTATACACCGTCTTCGATCCGACAATTGGACGCCATCGAACACGCGTCGCCCGCTTCGGAGAACCGGGATCGGCCAAGGATCTTCTGGAAACCGATTCACGTACGATGTACACGCCTTCGGCGGTGAAGCCGGGGAGTGGGTATCTCCTCTCTGTGCGGATGGGTAATCTGCTTGCCCATCCTTTCGACCCCGGCAGTCTACGCGTCACGGGTGAGCCAATGGCGGTCGCGCGAAGAGTTTATTCCTTCACGAACACCGGAGCGGCGGATTATTCCGCGGGCACGGGCGTCCTGGCTTATCAGCGGTACGTAGGCCGCTCGCAACTGGCATGGGTTGACCGGAAAGGGCACGTGATCACAACGGTTGGTCCACGCGACGTCAATCTGAAATACGCCGCAGTTTCCCCGGATGGGGAGAACATCGCGACCGCTATCTTTGACCCTGATCGCGGCGTGATGGAACTTTGGGTCATCTCTACTGTAACTGGAGCTTCCCGCCGTCTGTTTACGAGCACTGGCGTGGCAGTATTTCCGGTGTGGTCACCAGACTCGAAGCGGCTAGTCTACGGGCGCGGCTTCGCGGGATCTCCTCCAAAGCTGTTCATGCGGGATATAGGCGACAGCCAATCCGCCGGCGAGGCTCTACCGTCGGACTTTTTTCAAATCCCAACGGATTGGTCTAGGGACGGGCGATTCGTTGCCTTTACCAATACTGGTTCGGTACAGGTGGAGAATGAACTCAAAGGAGACGTGCGGCTTGTAGACTTGGCCAGCAACCGCGACGTCATCCATCTGGTGAGCACTCCTTTTCACGAAGCAAGTCCCATGTTTTCTCCGGACGGGCGCTGGCTGGCTTTCACATCCAACGAATCGGGACGCGCCGAGGTTTACCTGCAGGCATTCCAACGGAGTGACTCTCCAAGACTTGTCGGAGAACGGTTCTTGGTCTCCCGCGACGGAGCCGCGTCGCTGCGGTGGAGACGCGACGGCAAAGAATTGTTCTGCGTTGGCGCCGATGGACGGCTGTATGCAATACCAGTTGAGTTGACGACGCGGCCGATAATCGGTAAGCCGGTCCCTCTATTTGAGGTGAGTCTGGAAGCACGAGGCGCGATACATGCTCCGCTCGGGTTCGACGTATCGCCGGATGGCAGCCGTTTCCTTGTGCCAATCGCAACGTCCTCCGATGCATCTGAAATAGTGATTATCCAGAACTGGGAATCGGCACTACTAGGTCAGGCTCAGCCAAACTAGCAGGAAGATCCGGCCCTTGCGCTGTAAAAAACTGTCAGAGGGTTCGCCAGCCCACCAAGATCGCACGTCCAGGTGACCTTGCCCCCTGGATCCGAAAGAGGAAGACGTCAAAGACGAACCACACGGAAGCGCATCTATGCCTGGAAGGCGAAATACGGTGGCATGGAAGTGAGCGTGGCCCAGGAAGTGAAGCAGTTGCGCGAGGAGAATGCGCGGCTGAAGAAGTTGGCGGCTGACTTGAACCCGGCAAAGACATGCTGAAGTCGGTGATCGTGAAAACGGACTGAGCTCGCCGCACTGAGGATGGACGTGCACATCTGCGCGAACGTTCCAAGGCAGCGAGCGGCACGCCTGCGAGCTGGTTGTATCGCCGACTCCACGTTCCGCTATCGGTCGAGGACGATCTGCGGGACAAGCTGGTAGCGCTTGCTCGCGAGAAACCGGGATTCGGCTATCGGAGATTCCATGTGCTGCTAGGTCGTGAGGGGTTGAAGGTGAACTACAAGCGCGTGTGACGCATATACGCGAAGCCGGGCTTTGCGTCAAGCGCGGCAAACGAAAGCGGCTGGTGCGAAGTGGTCCGCCGGCGGCGGTATGCAGGTCAGCCAACGAGCTGTGGTCCGTGGAATTCGCAGCCGGTGCAATCGCGACCGGACGCGCGATCCCGATTCTCAGGTCATTGACACCTACACACGGGGATGCCTCGCGTCGGAAGTGGATACCAGCTTCGCCAGCAGGCGGGTAACGCCTGGGCTAGAGCAGATTACCGCTGGCGTGAGTTGCCGCAGAGCAGCCGGGAAGACCCATGCAGAATGGGCAGGTGACGGGGAAGGCCGATTGCGCCGCCGGGGGATGGTTGAGCGGTACTGGGCAGGTAGCCAAGCGTTGCGATGACTCTGAACACGACACTCGCACGGGGCGGGATCGTGAACTACGACGCGATTATCTCCGCCGACTTGCGGTCTTTATCGCTGAGGAACCTACGAGGTTGCGCTCCCGCAATGTCCGGGCGAAGGCCACGGAGAACTCGAGCGCCGCGTCTGCATCCAGGTGCGATTCATCCGTCGAGGCGAAGCCCTTCAGGGCAGGCTCATTGTCGCAATCCACGTAAGGTTTAAATTGAGTGGCGAATTGCTTCGCATACTCTCCGTAGAGAGAGGCGCTGAGGCGCTGCACATCGCCCCCGGTGGGCATTCGCACGAAGACTACGTTCCCGCCTCGTGCTCGGATTTGAGCAACCCACTTTGGCACCTGGGCTAAAACGGACTCATCGGTGCTGTACGGAGCCTGTCGCTTCCACGTTTGATATCGCTCCAGAAGACGCACGCGGTTTCGCCGGCGCTGCAACACCGCGTCCCCGGCGGTGTACCGGAGCGGGACAAATCGGCTGGCGGTTGTCGTATCTGCGGTTTGGCCTGCCTGACCGAGCGTGGACATCAGCCCCCATGCGCTGTTGCGCCGGGAAGTGAGTTGGGCCGAAGCGAAATAGAACAATTTCTTAAATGCATCGGGTAGTGGAGACTGAGCGAACTCAAGGGGCCGCGGCAACTGCCTGAACGGGTATCGTTCGAAACCTTGCGCTTCGACGTTCTCGCAAACGACGGTTCCGCGAAACTTCGTATCGCGCGCCAGGTCCTCGAGAACCGGCATCGGGTCAGCGCCGGAAACCGCGAGTGAGTACGTCCGATAGCCCAGTAGCTCGCGGTTGAGAACATCTGGATGGAGCCCGCACAGAACTCGTGATGAGCCGAGCAGCACGACCGCGTTGCTGTCGTTGTTCACTCTTGCACGAGTGGCCATCCAGAGTTCGATGTCGTTGATCGCCGGCCCCCACCCGGCTAGCCGCCAGAAGATCTCAGTCGTCAGGAGGACGAATGCCAGCAGACCGCCCAAGCGAATCAGGAGCGCCGAGGAGGACTTGGTAATACGGGTGCGCGCGGTTGAGTCTTGCATGCTTTAGAACTGGAAGTAGACGAATTCGGGTGAAGTTGACTGCTTCAGCAATACGATCGATATAAGGCCCGCGGCATAAACAGGCCACCGTACCCACACGGGCTGAAGCGAAATGAAATCGCGGAGTCTACCGCGCTCACGACTGACCTGCACAGCCATCAAAGAGACAAGCAGGACCGCGATAGTCAGCAGTTGAAGTAAAGAACCGAGAGCCATGAGTTCGGCCCAGGGATCCCGCGGAACCATGTTGGCCAGAACATACATTGCATTTTGAAGTGTGGCGGCCGGAAAGAAGACGCCCGGGATGTTCACGGCGAAGAACGTGAGCACGATCTGAACTAACGTGTGCAATCGCGGGCGCCGCGTGAGACCCGTGCGGGTAGCCAGTCCTTTGCGGAAGGATCGTGTCAGCTTGCTCATCACCATGACTGAGCCGTTGAATACACCCCAGATGATAAATGTCCAACTGGCTCCGTGCCATAGACCAATCAGCGCGAATATACCAATCGAGGCCAGATTCCGCTGCATGGGCCTGTCCCATTTCCGACACGCCGGCATGTAAAGGTAATCGCGGAACCATGAAGACAATGAGATGTGCCAGCGGGACCAGAAGACGGCAACCGACGTAGCCAGGAAGGGCTGCCGGAAATTTGTGCTCAGCCGGAAACCAATCACTTGCGCACTTCCGATCGCGATATCCGAGTAACCAGCGAAATCGCAGAAGATCTGGACACTGAAGAGCACTGTCGCGATACTCAGGCTCAAACCGTGGTAAGCGTCCGGGGCGGCGAATACAGGACCGGTAATGGTTGCTATGGCGTCCGCAATGACCATCTTTTGAAAGAACCCCCACGCCATCAGCTTCAAACCGCTGACAATCTGGTCATAGTCGAAGTTATGGTGTTCGCGAAGTTGTCGCAGCAGACTCTGGGGCCGCTCGATTGGGCCGGCGACGAGTTGGGGATAGAAAAGAACGTAGAGCGCCAAGATTTCGAATCGCCGTTCCGGCTGCTGCTTGCCTCGGTAGACCTCGATCGTGTAACTCATCGATTGGAAGGTATGGAACGACAGGCCAAGCGGCATGATGATGTTCAGCGCATCCAGCGAGTAG
>DASQDN010000450.1:0-7269 GCA_035634155.1 Bryobacteraceae bacterium
TCAACTGGCAGAGCAACTGACTCTTAATCAGTAGGTTGAAGGTTCGATTCCTTCCGCGCTCACCACAAAACTTACAATCTAGCGAGCCTCAGAAGATCCGCCTTGCGGTGTTCTCCGGTCGACTCCTCCCGCAAGGGCAGAAACCGCGACTAACGAATCAGCGGCCAATCGTTCAGTTGTATTGCGCGAACCAGCAGTGAAACACCACCAAAATACGATTGCTATGGCCCGCGTGAGAGTAACGAGGGTGGACGGCTCCGGAGTCGGGTTGGCGGTACTTAAACAACCTTTATCGCTATGACATCTCTCCAACCGTAACCGGAGAACCCATGAAAAAAGTCTAGGCCAGCCATGGCGAAGACTTCTCGCTGTTGAGCAGTTATGCGGCACGAGGCCAGTTCCAAGACCGCACTGCTCGACTGTTGCGCCGAATACGTCTCTGCCTGTCTTCGCGAAACCGAGATCACAATCCATGTGAGCCGCCCGGTCGAATTTATCCCTGGCCGAGTGCCGTGGTTGACCAAAGATGTCGTTGCCCAAGGATTTCAGACGTCCCCGATCCTACGGCCATCGCGCTCCTCAGCGTTACCTCCGGCGCAGACCGTAATTCGAACAGACCCCTGCCGGCCACGAAATTTTTTGAGAGCATGCCGCAGGTCGCATCACTACCTTCCTGATGACCCAACCACAACCTTCCCCCAAAACCGAAACCACATCCGCCCAGTCGACCGATCCCGCCCTCCCGGACTGGACACAGCCGACCATAACCGTACTCAACATCGAAACCGTCACCGGGAACTTCGGAAACGGTCCCTCCGACTACTCGGGAGAGCGCCGACCTTCCATCTCCTAAACAATGTCGATCTTTGCCGGCATAGCGGCTGGGTACGAGTTACGTGTGCCCTCAGCCGATCTAGCGAAGCTAACGCTGTCTGTCGCTGCATACGGCGTGGGAGATCCACGCCGGTGGACGCAGGAAGGAACAGCAATCGTCCATAGTCAGTCCGTGATTACCTGCGAGGATGAACGGGAACAGCAGCCTTCCTTCGATCCTGACTCCGGCCTCTGCCTTGCGTTCGACGGCCGCCTCGATAACCGCAGCGACTTGATCCGCCGTCTCGATCTCGCTCCCAACGTCCCGGACAGTGACATCGTAGCCGCCGCCGTACGCCGGTGGGATGACCGTGCCCCTGAAATGCTTCTAGGCGATTTTGCCTTCGCATGTTGGAATACGCGCGCCAGAAAGCTGCTACTCGCCTCCGACCAGACCGGAGGCCGGGTTATCTTCTATGCCCAGCAGCGGCATCGAATCGTATTCGCCACCATGGTGAACACCGTCCGCGACCTCCTGGGCCGGCCACCCGTTGTGGACGAAAACGCCGTAGCGGGCATGCTGCTCGACCGAGGCATAGCTCCCACACGGACGCTGTACGCGGACATCGCACGTTTGCCCCCCGCCGGTTTGCTCTGCTGGACACCCGACTCGGGTACCACCCGTCGTTATTGGAAACCTGACCCCGGCCGCAAACTGCGTTTCCGCAGAGATCAGGACTACATCGAAGCCGGACGCGAGGCGCTCGACCGCGCTGTCCGGTCGTGTTTACGCTCCAAGAATTCCGTAGCGGCTGCTCTTTCCGGTGGTCTCGATTCCGGTGGTGTAGCTGCCACCGCTGCCCGACTCATGGGCGCTGAAATACTCCCTACGATCACCGCCGTTCCTCAGCCCGATGCGCCCCTGCCCGCCCGCACAGCAATCATTGGCAATGAGTGGCCGCTTGCGAGTAGCACGGCGAAAATGCACGCCAACATCGTCGCGCACGCCGCTCCCGCGGGAGGTCTGACGCCCTACGAGGTCAACCCGGATGCGATATTCCGACTGATGGGATCCACGCCGCGCAATTCATTGAACTCCGCCTGGCTTCACCCCTTTCGTCAACAGGCTCGAGCGCTTGGCAGCAGCGTCCTTCTCACCGGTGTCGCAGGCAATCTGACTCTGAGTTGGGACGGCCTCCGAGCCTTGGCCGATTACGCGCGGCAGGGACGATGGCTCCGGATGAGTCGTGACATCTGGGCCTGCCGACGCGCCGGCGGCCCCGGAGTTCGCAGCCTGTTTTGGGACCAGGTGGTCACCCCGTTAACTCCGGTTCAGTGGCGCGGGACCTTGCGCCGCTGGCGAAAGAACACTGACGCGATCTGGTCCTCCTCAAGTCCCATTCACCCGGAATTTGCCCGCAGCATCAACCTCGCCGATCAACTCATGGCAGGCGAGCGGCTGGACATCATGGACGTCCATGGCGGCGACTTCGCCCTACGAGCCAGCAGCCTGGAGTACTTCTGGAGTGGACGAGCCAATCTCGCATCCCTGCGGCCGCTGCTTGGGTATGAGCCACGCGATCCCCTCGGCGATTTGCGGTTGGTCGAATTTTGCCTCTCCCTCCCTCCTGAGCAGTACATGCGGAACGGCGTCCGTCGAAGGTTTGCCCGCCGAGTGCTTTCGGATCGCCTGCCGACCGAGGTGCTTACTGCAAAACGTCTCGGTCGACAGTGCCCGGAATGGTTTCACCGCCTATCCCGTCGCCGCCAGACGATCCAGGAGGACCTGGCGAGCTTGAAGGATTCACCGCTCGCGAGTCGCTTCGTCGACCTGCAACGACTGCAAGGCATCGTGTCCGATTGGCCCGCCGATGCCGATGCTGCCGAAGTCCGATTCTCCGATCTGGTCCTTACCTTGGTACGCGGCTACGAGATTGGCCGTTTACTGCGCTGGGTAGAAGGCTGCTAGATGTAATGCAAGCGCCGCATCGTCTCGCCATGCGCGCTGACAATACGATTCGCCTGTTCATTGCTCAACGAATCGCGCCAGCCTCCAGCCTGACCGCGCCGAAAGAACTGTTTCATGCCCCGCGGCTTCTCGCGAAATCCTTGGTCCCGCTCCGTTTGCTGCAGTACGTCGAAGCGCGTTGCCCGCGTCGCCGCCTCAATCAACTCCGCCCCCGCGTCGATCCCGCAAAACGAAGCTACCTCTGCAAGCGTACTCTCCGGATGGGCGATCATATCTTCATACCGCACCGCAAGAACACGAATGCCAGGAGCATTCAGCCAACTGGCGACATGACCTGTCCACGTCAGCATCGTTTGCCGTAGCTGGCCAGTCAAGTAGGTCTTTGCGGAAGCAAAGGCTGCATTCGGATCGCTAAGAAAAGCAATCGCCTCATCCATCGAACAGCAAGCGTGATGCGCATAAGAGACGGCGACATCCCGAGGGTCGCGAACAACATAGATTGCGCCACGGGTAACTGCCGGAGGAAACAACGGCGTACCAGCCCGAGTTCGAATCCAGGCATCGTGCACCTTGCGAATCAGCGGCTGTTTCGCAAGGCGCGCTTGCTCTATGTAAAACATCGGACGGAGGCAATCGATCTCTTCCTGCGTCAGATCGGACGATTCCAGTTCCATAACCGAATCGAACGGATCGCGAGCGCTCGCGATCGGAATCCAGCTCTCTTCTTCGTCAAACCCCACGGGCTTTCCGCCCGTCAACAAGCTCCGCAGGGCCAAGCGAAGCCACGTGTTGCCTGACTTCGGATAGGATGCAAGCCAGTAGAATCCGCTCACAGGCAGACACCCGCATGCATACCGGCGATGTCTTTCACCATCGAGGGAATCTTGGAAAAATTCCGCCCTCTGCCGAGCCGCAGGATGGGTATTCTTTCACACAAACTCCCAACTGCACTCAACATCGCCTCCGGACTACCCAAGCTTCGACCCAGCCGCCGCCGGTAGACGCTGTTACAGGTGTCTCGAACGGCGGTGAGTCCTCTCATTTGCGAGATTCCCTCCGCTTCCCCCTCGCGTGTCTCCCGAAGATAGTACACAGCCGCCAGCGGCGCCGGCCTAATGTCAAAGGTACGATGCGTCCTGACTTGATACTTCTCCATCGTGGGCCGAGTGCGCTCTAAGCCTTCCGTAGAGAACGCGAACCGGTCAATAGCATCGCGCCAAAGCTTGATTCGAGGAAACGAGGGCCACACCACCGGACCTCCAGGAGCCGCAGTGTCAATGACGCAAACATCGTCGGAAAGAATTGGATAGCCTTGGCTTTCAAACCCTGCCGCAAGCGTCGATTTACCTGCGCCCGACGGGCCGCAGAAAGCCACCGCATGATCCTCAATCCGCACGCAACTTGCGTGCAGAGGAAGCAACCCTCGCTGGTGGCAGAGGATGCCGAACACAGTTCCCAGCAGGAATACGCGAACCTCCGCAGATCCCGCATCCGAATCCGGCGCGATCGTGACGGTTCGCGCATTCTCAATGAGGTAGGTTGCAACTCCTGGTACAGCGAACCTGCACATCGCGCGCGCCCCGAGCTGGATCAAGGGCCCGTACTGGACCGCTCCCGGCAGGTGCTCCGGCACGCTGCCGACTCGAATCTGCAAGTCGGCCGGGCGATTGTCCCCAGTCCACGGCATCAAGTCGGGTAACGCCACATCGGACGCCACACGCCATCCGCAAAGCCAGCTATCGTATGCCTGTCTCATGCGTGGATCTGCAGCAGTCCGTAATCTCGCATCTGCGTCAAGAGTCGAAGCAGGTCCCTTTCGATATCCTCACGTGGCCCCTGATAGCAGGCCGCCACTTCGTCGCACAATTGCGTCAGACAAGTGCCGTCTCCGATGCGCCTCCAAACGTCAGACGCAATCTGATCGAGCCCGTAATACTTGTCGTTCTCGACGCTCATAATCACCAGTTCCCCGCAGACATCGGCGCTCGGGAGCTTGCGATTGCAAGTCACTTTGCAATCTCCTCTTATCGCGCTAGGTTGTGACATCGGATCGCCTCTCCTGGGCTAGTGCGATGACCTCGCCGAAATTCTCGCGCGTGCAAGGGTGCACTTCAAAGCGGAACGCACCAGAGACATGCCTTCACGTGTAAATCGCAGCCTCTGGGAGTCTGACGCGGTGTCTACCCCGTCGAGAAGCCGATCGCCCAAGCACCGAGTCCGTGTCGCCTGGCCCGGTCTTCACGATATGATGTGCACTGCGAGTTGAGCCATGAAGGTACTCTCTACGATTCTGCTAGCCTCTTTCGCCGTGTTTGCCCAACCGCAGCGCGGCAACATAGTTTCTCCCGAAGTACATCCCGACGGTAAAGTCACCCTGCGCCTCGAAGCTCCCAAAGCCACGGAAGCATCTTTCTTTGGAGATTGGATGGCCGCCGGCTCCGCGGAGAAGATGACGAAAGACGCTAACGGCGTCTGGAGTGTCACCGTGGGTCCCGTGCCGCAGGGCATGTACATCTATCATTTCGTGGTGGATGGCGTCACGATGGCCGACCCGGTGAACCCGCGTATGAAGTTGCGCGCACGCACTTCAGCGAGTCTCCTTGAAGTGAAGGGCACGGAGCCCGCATTCTGGCAGCCTCGGGACGTTCCGCACGGGGCCGTCGAAATCAACTGGCAGAGATCGAAGGTGCTGGACGGTGACACCCGCTGGATCTGGGTTTATACTCCGCCGGGATATGAAAAGGACAAGAAGCGTTATCCGGTCCTGTACCTCTTCCACGGATCGAATGACATCGCGGGCGGCTGGACGCTGGCAGGCAATGCCAACTTCATCCTCGATAACCTCATCGCCGAGCAGAAGGCTAAACCCATGATCATCGTTATGCCCTTCGGACATGCGGTGCCGTTTGGCTCCGCGCGTGAGATCCAGGCCAAGAATAACGCTGTTTATGAGCAGTACATTCTGAACGACGTGATGCCATACGTCGAATCGAAATACCGAGTGGCGTCCGGACGTGAGAATCGTGCGATTGCAGGCCTGTCTATGGGCGGCGGCCAGGCGATCCACATCGGATTTGGCCACACGGACCTGTTTAGCTCGATTGGCGCTTTCAGTGCTGCGATTCCACAGGACTTCGAGCAGCGCTTCGCCCGTGTACTCAGCGACGCGACCGCTCTAAATGCCAAGATGCAGAACATTTGGTTCGCCTGCGGCCGTCAGGACACCGGCGCGTTCGGCCGCGCGGAGAAGTTTTCCGAGATCCTGAAGGCAAAGCAGATCCGCCATACGTGGCGTCCCACCGAAGGCAACCACACGTACACGTACTGGCGGCAATACTTGAACGAGTTCGCGCCGCTGCTGTTTCAAGCGCGCTCGAAGAAGACTTCGTGATCACGGTGTATGCAATAGGGCGCAGCGCGCCCGGGCCGTCACCGCACGCGCAAGAGGGAGATCTCTTTATCGCCGGCCGTAACGGCCACCCATTGGTTATCTGGTGAGAAGGCCAGTGACACCACCCGATGCGGCGCAGGGACTGTCTTCAGAACTTTACCTGAAACAACATCCCAGAACACCACCTTCACCGGCTTGCTGATAGCGGACACATCGAAGCCGCCTGTAACGATCGTCTTTCCATCCGGCGAGACCGCCAGCGCCGCGATGGTTTCGCCATGTCCCTTATAAGCCCTTAACTTCTCGAACGTGACCCCGTCCAAAACATAGATAGTCTCATCCAGTCCCGCCACTAACAATTGTTTGCCGTCAGGTGTGAACTGGGCGGCGAACATCGCCCCTGTCATGTTTTCGATCTTTCGAACCAACTCTCCGGATCGCGTCTTCCAGATGCGAATGTCATTGTCGAAATTCGCCGATACCAGAGAGGCGCCGTCAGGCGAGAACAGCAGTTGCGAAGCGCCACCGATGCCATCGGGAAGCACATACCTGCGTTTGCCGGAGGTGAGGTCGTATATCTGCACCTCGCGCGAGTCCGTATCCGCCGCAGCCATCAGCTTCCCGTCACTCGAGAGAGCGGAGCGTCCGCGCACCGGTACTCCTTCGACCAACTGCAGTAGACGTTCCTGCGTAAGGTCCCATACCTGCACGCCTTTCTTGTCACTTCGTTCGACAAGTCGGTTCGCGCCAAGCAACGCGCCGCCTGCGCCATACCTTCGCGCGCGCACCTGCTTTCCCGTGAGAACGTCGAATACACGGACCTGGTTATCTCGGCACGCAGTTACCAGCGTCTTACCGTCGGCCGAGAAGAAGATGCCGCCGGGAACTTCGTCAACGGAAATCGTTCGATCGCTTTGCCCCAACAACGGCAGCGCAGCCAGGAAGACAAGCGCGCGAATCATATTAGACCCTCTCCAGGATGATGTCGAACGTAATCTCCGCATGGGCAGGCTCCTTATCTCTGCCTTCGAACAGCTTTACCGGCAAGACGAGTTCTTTATTGCTGACGATGTTGCGCTTTTTCCAGTTCTTGTCG
>DASQDN010000451.1:0-12760 GCA_035634155.1 Bryobacteraceae bacterium
GAGGCGTATCGCATTGAAACAAGGGCTCGGGGTGCTAAACCGGGCGTTCTCGTTCTAGTACCTCAGAGCCACATATTTCTGCCATTTCCACTTGACTTTGTATAAGTTGACCAGCATCACGGCCCATATTGCAAGGTAAACTAAGGCGAAAACCCGAGTTTTATGGCCGAGGCTTAAGTAGGCATTCGAATATCTAGGTATACATTCGGGGCGCCCGGCTCAGGCTTATTCCTGGAGGAGCCGCGCAGCCAAATGGCGAATCTAGCGCAGCCGAGCGCCTAGCGTATGTCCGAACCAGCAAGCGACCAGGCCCACCGCCGCGCTTCCGAACAGAATCGCGAACACTTCTAAAGGAAGCCCCTTGCCCCGAGCCGCCGTGAAAGCCTCTAACTGCATGGCCGAGAACGTCGTGTAGCCGCCCAGGAGCCCCGTTCCGAGCAGCAGCCGAATCCTCGCGTCGCCGGTAAATGCGGCAAGGACGCCGATCAGAAAGGCGCCGGTGATGTTTACCGTAAACGTAGTGAGCGGCCGCGCTCCAAACAGTGTCGCTGCATGGAATCGGAGTACGGATCCTATCGCTCCACCGATGGCGACAAGCAGGTACGCGTGCGTCTGCGCGGAACTCATGGGAAGTATTCTCCCACGCCTGAGCGGAGTGGAAATTCAAATGCTAAAAAGGATGCGGCTCTGATTGATTTCCGGAGCTGCTTTAACAAACTCAATACTATAAACCAAGAGGGCACTCGCTCGATGCTTACCCGGCGGCAAAATCTACCATCGGCGCTACACTCCTCGGAAAATATTGCTGTTCTGCTTGTCAGCCTTCACGGCGAGGACGAAGCCGTGCTGCGTGAGATGCTTCCCTCCACGTACCCTATGGCTTCGCTTAGCCGTTGCGACGGGCTCGAGCAGGCAATGCCTCAGATTCGAGAAACTCAACCGGCCGTCGTGATCTGTGAGCGCGACTTGCCGGGTGGCAGTTGGAAAGCCGTTCTCGGCACGTGCGAGGCGCTCGCCCGGCCCCCCGTTGTGCTTGTCGTTTCACGTCACGCGGACGAGAATCTTTGGGCTGAGGTCCTTAACCTTGGCGGGTATGACGTACTTCTGAAGCCGTTCGAGCGATCCGAGGTCAGTCGAGTGATCGCGTCGGCATGCCGTCAATGGTGCGGCTCCACGCCGCGGCTACCCGTGGCCTCGGTGGTCACAGCGCCCCCGTCACTTACGGCTCAGTTCGCCTGAAGCTTGGCTGCTTCGGCTGGACTGAGCGCCTGCTGTAGCCAAGCGATCATTGCTTTCCGGTAAGCGAGGTGCTCGCGAGACCGCTCCCATCCGCGCAGGCCGTGGCCGCCCCCGGGAACCGTGATCAGTTCCGCCGGCACGCCCGCTGCTTTCAGTTTCTCCAACATGCGCTCGGATTGATCATAAGGAACGACCGTGTCGGCAGTTCCATGGACCAGCAGGAACGGCGGGAGGCCGGGTGCGATGTGCTCGATTGGGGACATTTGGCGTAGGTAGCCTCGGATCAGGTCTTCCATACCGGCCGCGCGGACCATTTGACGGATGGAGTCCGGTATGGCTCGCGCGTTCTGAGCCAGCGAGACCAAGTCCGTCGGTGGATACATGGCGACGACCGCGGCCGCGGATCGGGGCGCCCGCTCGACGGCGAGGGCCGCTAAGTGCGCTCCGGCGGACTCGCCCAGCACTGCAATTCGGGCGGGGTCGATGTTAAATTTCGCCGCGTTTTTTCGCACGAATTCGAGCGACGTCTGCACGTCATCGACCGCTACTCCAAACTGGAGCAGATCCGTCGCAAGGCGATAACTGATGGAAAACCACGCGAAGCCAGCTTGTGCCAGCGGTTCGAATAACGGTTCAACACTGAATTGACGGTGGCCGCCGATCCATCCGCCGCCATGTACAATGACGACCGCCGGGAAAGGTCCCTTGCCGTCAGGGATGGAGGCATCCATCAGCAGGGGCCGATTCGCTGCGCGGCCGTATTCTATGTTGCGTTGGACCGGTTCTCCGGCCAAGTGAGCAGCTAGCATAAGGGGAATAACCGAGAAGGCCAAACGCGCCATGGGCTATCTGGTAGACGCGGTTCTAAGTGATGTGGTTCCGGTTACATGAATTCGGCGGATTGAGGGTATTTTCGGACGCATTGCAGAGCCTCTCCCCCCGCATTTAAGGCTATTAACTCAATGGTCGAAAGGTGCTATACTCCCCTTTCAAAGCTTTAGTTGCAAGGAGATTATTCGATGAAAATGTCCCGATTTCGTTGGCTGCTTGTGTGCCCTTTGATGATCACGATGATGCTCACGATGATGCTCACGATGCTTGCCAGCGCCCAGGACGCCCGGACTGAGCAGCCGGCTTCGTCCGACACCGCCGTACCGAGCGGACCTGCTCTGGGCGAGGGTGAAGTGATCATCCTATTGCAGGCGAGGGTGCCGCTGGAAGTCATCCAGAAGTTCGTCTCGACGCGTGGCGTCAACTTTATGAGCACCAAGGAAACCAGTAAGCGCATCCTCGCCGCAGGCGGCAATGTGGCGCTGGTGGGCACCATTAACCTCAACCAGAAGGACGAGTTCATCGTCCAGCCCGCGTCCGACGATAAGAAGAAGCGGTAAGTCTCCGCCCTCTGCTATCCTGGTTGTTTATCGAAGCCGAGAGGGGGGTGAATTAGTTTGGCTGAAGTAATGCTGCAAGACGGCGAGACGCTCGAAAGCGCGTTGCGTCGTTTTAAGCGTAAGGTCCAGCAGGAAGACATCATCAAGGAGATCAAGAGGCACTCCTTCTACTTGAAGCCTGGTGAGAAGCGCAGGACCAAAGAAGCTCTCGCTCGCAAGCGGAATCGCAAGAAGCGTCGTACCGACATCGAATAACTATCCCGAAAGCGCCACGCAAGTGGCGCTTTTGCTTTCTCTCCCCGAAACCTCTTGGATTCCGCAATGTCCATTCACCGTGGGCAAGAAGAAACAAAAAGCCAAAGACAAGCCGAAGGACAATGACCGACCCGGGCGGAAGGACCTGGCCCGCGAAATAGCGCGGCTGCAGGCGCAGAACGAGGCGTTGCGAGCTCGCCTGGAGCGGATCGCCGAGATTGCGACCGCCGATCCGGGTCCGCCCGCCGTTCGGGAACTCGCGTTGGTCGATGATGATGACGCGGACGATTCCCCCGCGGCCTAGCGTCCTATGTCCGACGGTTCGGTTTTCGATGTGCTGATTGTCGGCGGCGGTCCTGCGGGACTTAGCGCCGCGCTTGTGCTGGGCCGGTGCTGCCGCAAGGTACTGGTGGTGGATGCCGGCAATCCCCGTAACATCCGTTCGCACGGTGTGCATGGCTTCATTTCGCGTGAGGGCTGCGCGCCGGCCGAACTCTTGATGATTACGCGGCAACAGCTTGCCGCCTATCCTGTGGCTGTAAAAGAAGGCACTGTGATGACGGTGAAGCGGGAGGAAAACGCGTTCGTGGCGACCCTTCTGGATGGCGCTACTGCTCGTTCCCGCAAAATCCTGCTGGCGACGGGTGTGGTTGACAAGTTGCCCTCCTGGGACGGCATTGAGCAGTTCTACGGGACCAGTGTCCATCATTGCCCCTACTGCGACGGCTGGGAGCACAGGGATGGCCGCCTCGCCGTCCATGGACGCGGCAGAGCCGGGACTGCTTTATCGCTGCTGATGAAGACTTGGACGCGGGACATTGTCCTATGCACCGACGGGCCTTCACGCCTTCATTCGCGCGAGCGCGAAGAGTTGAAGCACAACGGCATCGATGTTTATGAAAAGAAGATCGCGCGACTGGAAGGAACGCTTGGCCGCCTGGAGCGCGTTGTCTTTGAGGACGGAACCTCGCTTCAGCGATCCGGGCTGTTCTTCAGCACCGGGAACGTTCAACGATCGACGCTGCCCCGCGAGATCGGATGCACATTAACGCCCAAGGGAGCGGTGCGCGCCGGTCGAGACCAGCGAAGTAGCTGCCCAGGGATCTTCGTGGCGGGGGATGCCGCTGAAGACTCCCATTACGTCATCGTGGCCGCGGCCGAGGGCGCAAAGGCCGCCATGCACATTAATGCCGAACTCAGCCAGGAAGATCGCGACGCAACTCAGCGTTGACACGAAGCCGCACGTAGTCCATCTGCCAGCGGCCGTTGCGGAACAACTCGGGCCGGAGGAGGTCTATCATCGCGCGCACTATATGTGGCCATTCGTCTTTCGGAGCCGTGGCGAGCACCACACCGCCGAAAGTTCTGATCCAGTCGTCCATGGCATCGTCCCCTTCGTCGAGCGGTGTTGGCCGGTCGAAGTGCCACGCAGCGCGCACCTCGAAGCCATGCCTTTCCAGCACCGTTGCGTATTCGGCTACGGAAGGGAAGTACCAGGGGTTGCGGTATTCTAAGCCGCGCGCTTGCAGAACCGTTCGGGCGGCGGCGAGCAGAGCTTGAACGTTGCGCTTGCCACCGAACTCCGCGACAAAGCGTCCACCGGGCTTCAACGCCGCGGCGATGTTGCGCACCACGGCGTCAGCTTCGGGGATCCAATGAAGAACGGCGTTGGAGAATACAGCATCCAACGGCTCGGCGAACTCAAACTGCGTCGCGTCAGCCAACTTGAATTCCAAGGACGGATAGTTTTGTCGAGCCTGCCCGATCATGTCGGGAGATGAGTCAATGCCAACCACGTGGGCTCCGGCTTCGGCGATCCTGGCGGTGAGCTGCCCGGGTCCGCAACCGAGGTCAAGAATGCGTTCGCCGGGAGTCGGCGCGAGCAGCGGAAGCATGTCCGCGCCATGTGTCCAGACGAAGGAGTGCCGGGCCTCGTAGAGTCCGGCGTTCACTAGTTGATGTCCACGGGAAGCGCAGCCGGCGCACGGGTTACTTTACCGGCCATGGCTTCTTCGATGTTTACGTCGAACGCGTTCAGGATTTGTCCGGTGGCGCGATCCAAAGAAACGCGGGCCCGGTTGTAGGAGCTGAGCGCGGCCACTTCCGTTGCCTGAGCCAAAGCCAGATCGCGCTGCGCCTGAATGACGAAGAAGATAGTGGAAGCGCCGAGGGCATACTTCTTCTGCTCGGCGTCCAGCGTCTGCTCCTGCAGGACGCGCGCCTTCTGGGCGGATTGATAGCGCGCTCGGGACTGCTGGAGACCGATCACGGCGTTCTGCACATCGACGCGGATCTGGTTCAGCTCCTGCCGCTGCCGCAATTCGGACTGACGGAGAGAAAGCTGGTCGCGTGTGATGTCCGCCTGTGCCGCGCGATTTCGCAACGGAATGCTCAGTTGGAAACCGAGCGAATAGTCCGGGAAGGAACGGCCGAGAATCTGATCCCAGACGCCGCCGAGTCCGCCAACCAGACGGGGCTCGATGTTCGCCAACGGGTTCAAGGGAGATGTCGGGCTGGCCGGGACGTACAAGGCGTTGCCTTGACCGGCGAGACCGCTGTTTTGTGCGGAACCAATGAGGCTCAAGGAGGGCAGCAACTGGCTCTTGCTTCCCGCGAGGCTGATGCGAGCGTTCTCAATTGCGAGGCCGGTCTGCTGGAGTTCGGGTCGGTTTGCCAGTGCCCGTGCGACAAGGTCCTGAATGGGCTCAACAGGTTCGACGTCAGGAATCCGCAGCGGGTCCGTGGGAATGATGCGCGCATCTGCGATGGACGGGCTGGCTACGCCCGTCCGGCTCAGGTAGTTCTTCAGGATCGTTTCCTGCTGCAGTACCTGGGTCTCGGCTTGTGTCAACTCCTGTTGTGAACGGGCGACTTCAGCCTCGGCGCGCACGATTTCGATCGGGGCCAGGGTGCCAATTTCTACCTGTTTGCGGTTGTCGTTGTAAAGCTTCTCGGCCAGCGAAAGCGCTTGACGCCGCACCTTCACGTCTTCGTTGAAACTGACCAGGTCCGAGTACAGGTTAACCACGGTGGCGACAGCGGCGATTACCTGCTGTTTGAAGACCAGGTCGGAGATCTTGACGTCGTTCTTGGCAATGCGGATAAACCGCGAGTTCAGTGCGACACCGAAGCCGCGCAGCAACTGCTGGGTGAACTGCACGTTGACGTTGCCCGTGTTAACCGGGTTAATTTCCGCGCGCCGGCTGTTGGAGGATTGCGCATTCTGCGTGTATCCAAGTTGCAGGGAGGTTCCCGTCAGAAACTCCTTCTGGATGCCCGAGCTCCAAACCGCGCTTTCGAACACAAGGGATGCAGTTCCGGTGGTGACAGTGTTGGACTGTACGGAAGTCCGGTGGCCCCAGTTGTAGTTTAAGAATGCGACCTCATCGAGAGACGGCACCTGTGTGCCGGTGAAAACGACCGTCGCGTTGCTCGCGCCGTTGCTGCCACCGCCACCCGCAGAACCGCCGGCGCCCGCCACGCCTGTTCCGGCGCCGCCACCTTGAGAAAGGCTGGCTGCAGAGGAAGGGCCTTGCGAGATGTTGGTCGGAATACCTCGGATAACACCACCCGCCTGGGCGCGGAGTAAATCAGCTTGCGCTAGCTGCGGACCGTAGCGCTGCAGCTCGATGTCTAAGTTGTTCTCAAGCGCGAGAGCAACCGCGTCCTGCAGCGACAGATACAAACGACCGGCACGCAGCAGCGATTCGATTCGTCCCGAATTCGTCAGGTTGATGGGCGCAACGTCCCGCGCTAGATACCTGTCGGTGACGCGCGAGTACCACGCTCGGTCTCTTTCAGTGCCACGATTCTGCTGGGCAAAGGTCGGCGGCGCAGAGACGGCGAGGGCCATAAGCGCGGCAAGGTACGGCTGAGCTTTTCGCATGAACATCTTAATCCCTAGTAACGAGCTTCGGTGAACCTGAGTTCCGTGATTTCTTCAATCGTACCGTACCTGTTACGCATGCCTCATGCCGTACGTAAGTAGTTGAATACTTGGGGACGCGGGCACAACAAGTGTCCGGTTTCGGCACAGTCCTGTACGAATATGACGACTGGAATACCTATTGTCTTAACAAGATCACCGCTTCACAGTGGCATCATGGGAGGACGTGAGCGGCACATTTGAGCTATTTGAACGAACCGGCGCGTACCTGCGCGGACATTTCCGGCTGACCAGCGGACTGCACAGCCCCGAATACCTCCAATGCGCCAAAGTGCTGCAGTTCCCCGAGCATGCCGAAACTCTCGGACAGCGGCTTGCCGACGAGATTCGGAACCTTCACTCCTCGCAAGTGGCGGTGGTGGCATCACCGGCTGTGGGAGGGCTCATCATCGGCCACGAGGTGGCGCGGGCGCTGCAGGCGCGCTGTATCTTCACCGAACGCGATGCTTCGGGGAAGATGACTCTGCGGCGCGGCTTCAAAGTGGAACCGGGTGAGATCGCCGTTGTGATCGAAGATGTAATTACCACCGGCGGCAGCACGCGCGAGGTGTGCGGTGTGCTCCGCGAAGCCGGGGCGAATATCGTGGCGGCGGGCTCTATCGTCGATCGCTCCGGAGGTAAGGCGAACGTCGGCGTTCCGCGCGTGGCGCTCGAAACGATGAACGTCACCGCATATGACGAGGTCGAGTGTCCCATGTGCCGTGACGGCGTCCCGGTGGAAAAGCCGGGCTCCCGTAAGGCTTAGCGGCCGGCCATGCGCCGCATTCGCCTGACGCTTTCCTACGACGGAACCGAGTTTCACGGGTGGCAAGTCCAGCCAGGCCTGCCGACGATCCAAGGACTTCTCGAGGCCGCCTTTCTGGACATCGAGAAGAAGCCTGTTCACGTGGCGGGTTCAGGTCGTACCGATGCCGGTGTGCACGCCTATGCGCAAGTGGCGGCCGTCACCTTGGAGAATCCGATTCCGTGCCGGAATCTGAAGAAGGCGTTGAACCGGCTGCTTCCGACGGCCATACGAATCAATCAGGTTGAAGAGGTCGACGCATCGTTCCATCCCCGGTTTGACGCTGTATCCAAAACGTACGAATACCGATTGCACCGCGGGGAAGTCCGGTCGCCATTCGAACGCCAGTATGCGCACCACCATCCATACCCGATGTTGGACGAGCGCTTCATCGAAGCGGCGCCTTTATTCGAGGGCGAGTTCGATTTCTCCTGCTTTGCTGCATCTGACGACCGCGATGCCGAGGGGCGCTCCAAGGTGCGGCGTATCTTCGCTTCCCGGGCTGAGCGTGAGGGGGAAAGGCTGACCTATCGCGTTAGTGGCAGCGGATTTCTCAAGCACATGGTGCGGAACATCGTCGGCACTCTGTTGGAGGCTGGCAAAGGCAATGTCGACAGCGACCGATTGCGTTGGCTGCTGTCTGCTCCGGCGGGGGTGAAGGCCGGCCCTACAGCGCCCGCGTGCGGGTTGTTTCTCGTGGAAGTGAGATACGCGGCGGAGGTTGGTACCCCCTCATACAGGGGTGGGGGTAAGTAATCAGCCCGATGTTCAATCGCGTCCGAGTACCGGAAAATCGCCTTAAGTGTCGTTGCGCAGCCTACTCTTGTTTGCCGTTGTTGCTTTGGTCTGTGTGGGTGTTGTCCTCCGGACGGATACTGCCCCTGGTTCTGGTTTAGAGAGGGGGAAAACGTTCGTGCCGCCGCCCGCCGCTCGACCCGAGTACCGGCATGCGGTCGTCAAGCAAGCCGTTTACTCGGCTGCGGAGGCTCTGGCAGCAGTTCATCGGGACCCTGTGGTGAAAGCGCACTACTCCGGACTCGCGCTTTCCAATCTTCGTTTGGTATCTAGTCCTGGAAAACGGCTTTATGCGTCGTATCGCAAAGATGACCGCGTTTACTGGACGGCGAAGCCCGTGGCTGTGCCGGAAGGCGAAGCGATACTCACCGACGGCACCGGGTTGGTGCGTGCGAGATGCGGCAACCGGTTGTCGGAAACGGCGCAATTGCCGGTAGCTCCCGCGGCCGAGGCTGCGACGGAAGACGAACTCGACCAAACAACTGCGAGCGCTCTGGCCGATGTGACAGTGCCGACACCGCTGGATGCGCCGCGCGAAGGCTACGCAGCGCTGAGCGGCGCGGGAGGATCACCGGTGGAAACTCCTCGGGGCGGGGCCCGTTCGACCTCGCCTGTTATGCCGTCGGCCGGTGGCGATCAGTTGGGCCAAAATGGCGCGCCGTATTATGCGAATAATCGTGGATTCGGCTTGCCGCCGAACGAGGCTCAGGGTTCATCGGTACCGCCCGTGCCGTCCGGTTCGACGGGGGGTACCGGGCAGCCGCTGGTGATACTGCCCGTGTTTCCGGGCATCGACACGCGAAGCGCTTCAGCGCCGCTCACGAACTTCGTGAGTCAGGCGCCGGGGAATTCGGACGTACCCGTGAACAGCCCTGGCGGTCCGAACTCCGGCAGCCGAAGCACTGCACAATCGCCCGGCAGTTCCGAGCCCAAACCGCCGACCTCGCCTCCGACGATCGCGGAGCCGCTGAAGTACCCGGAACCATCCGAACCGTCGAATCCCAACGTTCCGACCGAGGAAACACCACGCGAGGACACTCCGTTAACCTTCATTACGGAGACACCGGAGCCATCGACGGTTCTGCTGATTGGAACCGGACTCGCTGTCGCGCTGGCGTATCGGCGAAGGAAGCTCAGCTAATCGTCGCGCCTACGGAATCATGCCGAGGCCTTTAAGCCAATCGGCCACATGCCCGGGCCACGTGGCAAGCGCCGGGTCCTTTTGAGCGAGTCCCACGCCGTGTACGCCAGGGCGATAGATGTGCAACTCGGCCGGAACCTTGGCCTTTCGAAGCGCCAGGTAGAAAAGCACGCTGTTTTCCGGCGGAACCCCGGAATCTTGATCGGTGTGGAACAGGAAGGTCGGCGGTGTGCGAGCCGTCACCTGAGTATCGTTGGACAACTCCCTGGCTAGCTCTTGCGAAAAGTCGGGGCCCAGAAGATTAGCTCGGGAGTTCTTATGCACGTATTCGGTGGTCAAACTAATCACCGGATACGCCAACACCATGAAGTCGGGTCGCGAACCGACGCGATCGATGGGATCGGGCGCGGAGGGATTTCCGTCATCGAACCGGGTACCCGTTGTGGATGCCAAGTGTCCGCCCGCGGAGAAGCCCCATATACCGACGCGTGTCGGGTTTATCTTCCACTCCTGCGCTCGCGATCTAACCATGCGAATCGCGCGCTGCGCGTCCTGAAGCGGAATGGGGTGGCGGTATGCGGGCGCGTGGCGATATTTCAAAACAAATGCCGAGATGCCATGCGCATTCAGCCAGTTGGCCACTTCCAAGCCTTCGTGATCAAAGGCGAGATGCCCATAGCTTCCTCCGGGCAACACCACGACCGCCGTGCCGTTCGCCTTGGCAGGATCGGCCAAACGCACCGTCAGCGAAGGCTTGTCGGCTTCGGAGTTGCCGACGGCGCTCGGCGCGCCACCGGGCCAGAGCAGTTCGATGGGTTGGGAGAACATAAGCGAACCACTGAGCAGGGCTAAGGTGATTATCCGCATCTTAACTAAGTGCTGAGCTTATCACTACGGCTCTTTACCTGTGATCTCGGGAACGTGTTTTGATGTATCATCGAGGCATCGCTTAACAAGGAGACCTCCGTATGGCCACCTCGGGGCAAGCTATGCCTCCACCTCCGCTTCCGCCCAAGAAGAATATCAGCCCGATCATCTGGATAGTCGGCGGACTTTTTGCGTTGGTCGTGCTCGCGGGCATTGCCATGATTGCGGGCGGTCTGTTTCTGGCAAAGACAGTTCACGACGCGGCCGGGAATCCGGCGTTAGCCGCCGCGAAAATGATGGCCATGTCGAATTCCGACGTGGAGATTCTGTCCAGCGACGATGCCAAAGGAACGGTCACATTCCGCGACAAAAAGACCGGCAAAATTCTGACTATGAACTTTGAGCAGATCAAGCAAGGCAAGATTGAATTCGCGGAAGACGGAAAGACCGTCACGATGGAAAGTTCGGGTGAAGGCCTCAGTATTAAAGGGGTTGACGGATCCACCGTGCAAGTCGGCGGGCAGGCGGGCGCGAAGATGCCTGAATGGCTCCCGGCCTATCCGGGCGCAGTAGCTCAGGGTACGTTTGCCATGCAGGGCGGCAGCGAATCGGGCGCGGCCATCAGCTTTACGACGAAAGATGCGGTCGAGAAAGTGTCCACGTTTTATCAGGATGCGTTCAAGAATGCCGGGCTTTCGACGACCACCAACATGATGACCCAGGACGGAAA
Organism: Bryobacteraceae bacterium; assembly: GCA_035634155.1. Lineage (GTDB taxonomy): Bacteria > Acidobacteriota > Terriglobia > Bryobacterales > Bryobacteraceae > DASQDN01. Next base: position 11,149 of record DASQDN010000451.1, read on the forward strand.
AACGTCGGGGGGTATTATTGCCGGCGAATCTGCCGATAGAAAGAGAAGCGCGGTAGTCAATATCGCGTCAGGAGACGACGGTATAACGGTCGGCGTCACCTATTCCGATAAAAAGTGATGATGAAGCTGGTTGGTCTGGTCGCCGCGAGCGCGGCCGTGATGTTCGGACAACATCCCGTGGATGCGTACAACGTCGTTTGGGATACGCCATCCAAGGACGCGTCCGGCTCCATGCCGTTGGGTAATGGCGATGTCAGTCTCAACGTGTGGACTGAGCCGAACGGCGACATTCTGTTCTATGTCGGCAAGTCGGACGCGTGGAGCGAGAACGGCCAATTATTGAAGGCCGGTCGCATTCGTATGCGGCTGAATCCGAGTCCGTTCGTTGCGGGGCAACCCTTCCGTCAGACTCTCAACCTGCGATCGAGTGAAGTGATTCTGCAGGGCGGCGCTCCGGGATCGCAAGGCAAGGTGTCCATTTGGGTGGAAGCCTTCAATCCGGTGATCCGGGTGGATGCCGACCTCCAGAAACCGACGGAAATTCAGGTCATTTACGAGCGCTGGCGCGACCAGACGCGCGTCCTGGAAGGTCTGGAAGCCGAAGGCGCGTACGGCATGAATGGCGGCGCCGAGCCACTACGTACGTTGGGCGACTCAATCCAAATGGACGTTGAGGACAGCGTGGTGTGGTACCACCGGAACACCAAGAGCCCGTTCGCGGCGATGCTGAAGCATCAGGGTTTGGGTGAGGTGCTGCCGGGCATGACCGATCCGCTGCAGAATCGGACTTTCGGCGCTCTCGTCCGTGGCGAAGGACTTGGCCGAATCAACCCCACGACATTAAGGTCGAAAGCTTCTGTTCAGAAGCAGGCAATCAGCATCCTGGTGCACTCGGCGGTCACCGAGAGCACGGAACAATGGCTTCAAGAGTTGCGCAATCTGGCCGCGCAGAGTTCGCTCGGAACTATGGATGAACGGCGGGCCGGGCATAACAAGTTCTGGGGCGACTTTTGGGACCGCAGCTACATCCGCATCACGGGTGGACCGAATGCGCAGGCCGTTACGCAAGCTTACGTGCTGCAGCGTTATCTGAACGCCTGCGCCGGGCGTGGAGCGTATCCCATCAAGTCGAACGGATCGCTGTTTACCGTCGACACCAAGACGGACGAGTTATCATTCGACGCGGATTATCGCAAGGGCGGGGGAGCTTACTGGTTCCAGAACACGCGACTGGTTTATTGGCCGATGCTTGCGTCTGGCGACTATGACATGATGCAGCCGTTTTTCGGGATGTATCGCGAGGCGCTGCCACTGGCGTTGAAAAGGACAAAGGCGTATTTCAATCATGACGGCGCCTTCTTCCCCGAGACGATGTACTTCTGGGGTGTTTATGCCAACGGGGATTATGGGTGGGCTCGCGAGGGCAAGCCTGCATCCTTCGTACAGAACGCGAACCTACGTCATCACTTCACCAGCAACCTTGAACTGCTCACGCTCGGATTGGAATACGCAGCGTACTTCCCGAACGATAAGACCTTTGTGCGGAGCTTTTTGGGCCCGGCGGCGGATGCGAGTCTTACCTTCGTCGACACGCATTACGAGCGTGATTCGG
>DASQDN010000452.1:0-2123 GCA_035634155.1 Bryobacteraceae bacterium
GCTCGACCCTCCGCGTCATGCCCCCGAGCCGCGCGCGCCCGCCACTTCTCATTCCACTCATATCCGCTCGACTTCATGCCAAGAGGCCGCAGAACATTCGAGCGCAGATACTCGTCGATATCGGTCGCGCACACCTCCACATCGCCTTCATAACGACCGCACTGACCCGCATCCGTCCGACCCTTCAACCGCGACACAACAGACTGCAAATACCAGTAGCCCTCACCCGAATACATGTGCTTCGAGCCCGGCGTGAAAGCAATCGACAGCGGCTTACCCTGTGACCGCCAATTCTGAAACCCGCTCGTATGGGAAAGCACATGCCGAGCCGTAACCGACTCCAGCCTCGAATCCCCAGTCAACACACGATCCGGCGTGTACTTCGTAAGCGGCGTATCCAGATCCATCGCGCCGCGCGCGCACAACTGCATCACCGCGTAAGCAAACACCGGCTTGCTCATTGATCCGGCCTCAAACACCGTGTCGGCGTCCACAAGCCGTCCCGACTCCACGTCCGCAGTCCCAAACCCACGCCGCCACACCAGCCGCCCACGCTGTACCACCGCGAATGAAACGCCCGGAGTTCGCGTCTTCGCCATCACCTCGGGAATCCGCAGCTCCAACTCCCCGAGCGGTCCCAACTCCGCTCCAGTAAGCGAACGGACATTTAAAACCCCTAAGACGCTAAGCAGATCTCTCCGGCGCATATCCTGAAAAGCCTAACAAATCGCGCCGCCTATTTCCGAGCCCCTCGACCGGAACTCGCCCCCATGAAGAAATTGCCCTCACCCGAAGGGCGCCATGCTGGCTCGGCGAGAACATAAAGATGGAACACGCCGCCCCCAGGTGCGATGGGCTCCATCGACTCGATCGTCCACGTATCGTTCCCATCGCGATAGGTGATACGCGTGCCCCGTACTTCGCCCAGCTTGCGAAACCCAAACTCGATATTAGGCGCGAGCGACATCGAATAACGGCCATGGCCAGCTAAGTAAAAGTGCACCGTCTCCCCGCTCATATCGCCCTGTTCCGCTGACTGCATCAACCGACCATTCAGTGAGATCTTCGGTCCCGTCAGTCTAATCGGCACATCGGCGACCGTGAAGTCCCGAGCCGGTCCTTCTGGCAAGCGCAGGTCCGAAGTTCGCTGATCGAAAAACAAATGATCCACAACCTTCTGCCCGGTGGAAGAATTCGTGAACAGGTTAATCGCGATCTCATCGCCCGTCTTTACCACCTGAGGCGTCGAGTTCACCCGCAGTGGAACCTGAGTCCATTCGCCCTTAAGCGAGAGCTTCTCCGCCGAAAGGCTCAAGGGCCCCAACGTGAAAGTCAGTAATCCATCGGCCCGCTTTTCGATCATCACGTCGTACCCAACGTATCGGCGAGTCTCGTCATCTTTGAGGACGCGATGAATATTAGGGCCATAACGCCAAACGCCGCCGCCGTTGAATCCAGTCACTTTTTGCCCATCCAGCCGAGGCTCCACACGGGTCTCATAACGGAACCCCACCCCGCCCGTGGACACAGATCCGCTCTGAATCACCTGATACGCCGAAGCAAGCGCGGCCCCAAACAACAGCAAACTAGCGGTCCGCATTTCCATTCCTCCTCACTATCAACGGCTTTACTTCCTGTACAGGTTCGAAATCCGCTAATCTAACCTCACGCAGCGCTTCAGGCGGCGCCTGCGCGCGCTCGCGCCCGCCAAACACTTGGTAGGCAATCACCGCCACAACAATCAGAGCCAGCACCGGGACCGGCACCCGTACCGACATCCGCCAAAAGCCCACGTACCAAGGCCGCCGCACTACTGGCGGCGCCAAATGCTCCGGCGCAACCGGCGCCTTCCACGTTCGCAGCAATCCATCCAACTCATCCTCACGTAAAGGCTCCATAAGCTCCTCCTTTCAGCGGCGTCAGCATCGACCGCAACTTCTCCCGAGCCCGGTGCAGCCGCGACTTAACCGCCGCGACCTCAGCGCCAACAGTCCTGGCCACCTCTTCGAGTGACATCTCCTCGTACTGAAACAGCACCAGCGCCTCGCGTTGCAAAGGTGGCAAGGCCTGAATCGCACGGCCAACCAACTCCGCCACTTCACCTGCAAGCGGATCCACCGGCG
>DASQDN010000453.1:0-9917 GCA_035634155.1 Bryobacteraceae bacterium
CAGCTTGAACTCAGGGCCAAGCCGGATATGGTGAATGTTCTTCCACCCCACCTGATCCGACAAGCCGTACTTGTCATGCGGCGTCGGATACAGGACGTCGAACGTCGGCGTCGCGTAGTTGTACTCCGCGATAACGCGAGGCTTCCAGGTGAACGCCGGGATTGTGTAGCCAAGCCGCCAATGCCCGGCCCACGCATCGGTACTCCCTGTCTGCTTCGCCATCTCCGTTCCGTAATCGAAGTTCGATGGAAGCTTGCCCGCGACGCGGATACCCCATGTTTTGAAGTCCACTCGAGGAGCGATACGCCAGAACGCGTATGGCTCAACCACGGCGTTCGGGATCAGCTTCTCCATTCCGCCATACAGGCCATGGAAGTTATTTCCATCGGCGCGACGATTGAACTCGCCGTCGCGAAGATTCACCACCGACGCCGCGAAAGCATCCAGGCGGTAGCCGTTGTGACGGATAGAGGCTCGAACTGCGTCAAAGGTCCGTGCGGTGTTTAGCCAGCTCACGTGACCAACCAGGCGCTGCTCGCCGAAGAACAGCTCCTGCCGACCGACCCGCATGCCGAAGGTCTTCTTCTCAGGCTCGCCGATCTCGACGAATGCCATGCGCAGGTCCATGCGGTCCTGGAACGGAGGCCCGTACGGCTTCTGTGTCTTCCGGAAGACTCGCGCGTCCTGCCCCTGGAAGAAGAACCGCATCCAGGGCGTGGGCTCAAGCCGCATATTAAGGCGAAAGCGGTTCAGCACGTAAAGGTCGTCATTATCTTTGCGAAAACCTCCACCCCCAAACCCTTCCACGCGGGCGCGGTACTCTCCGTTGAATCGTAACCATTTCGGCAATTGCGCGTTTAATTCATCAGACGGTACAAATGTTGTTGCCGTAGGCGCAGCAGTCTGCGCGAGGGCAAGGGCGCCGCACAAAAGCGACGTAGCAATATAGCGCATACACTTCTCCTCAAGAAGGGGTGTTTGCGCCGGACTCGACAGGGGGTACGAGCGTCTTTACAAGCCGACCGCGGGGACTATGCCGCAGCCTCCTTGGTCTTCTCACGATGCGTAGGAAAATCGACGAGCACGATTCCGTCCTCCACTTTGACGGGGAACACGTCGACACACACCGGCACTTCAGGCTTCACGATGGCTCCGCTGGTCAGGTCCACTTTCCAACCATGCAGCGGGCAAACCACGGTGTTGCCGGACACCATCCCATCGCACAACGGTCCGCCACTATGCGGGCACCGGTTGTCGATCGCAGCGAAGCGAGCGCCCAGGTTGAAGACGGCGACGTCGGTACGCCCAATCTTCACGCTGCGTCCTTCACGGACGGGGATATTCTCTACGTTGGTTATTTTGATCCAGCTCATTGAACTACTACGGCCTCCATGGGTTCAATCTGTACGAACTGAGTCGGATTAACGGGTTGTTCTCCTTCGGTCCAGGCGTCGCGCGACAACGCCTTGGCTTTGCGCAGCCGCGACAGCAGCTTCTTGCGCTGTGATTCGGGCGCGTACACAGTTTCCTTGCGGACCTTCTCTATTCCGAGCCGCTCCACAAAGTCATACGTGCGCTCCAGGTAGTTGGCGTTCTCTCGGTAGTACTGGAAGAACAATTCAGACGCCTCGATCGCTTCTTCGGTGGTCTGCACCGTCACGAGTAAATCGGCCTTGCGAACGCTTTTGCCCGCTGCGCCTCCCACAACTACCTGCCAGCTTCCTTCCTGCCCTACCAGGCCGATATCCTTCACCGTTGCCTCGGCACAGTTCCGAGGACATCCCACAGTCGCCATCTTCAGCTTGTGAGGTGTGAACAGATTCTCCAGGCGCCTTTCGAGCTCGATGCCCGCGCCCATCGAATCCTGCGTGCCGAAGCGGCAATACTCGGTACCAACGCAGGTCTTCACCATGCGAACGCCCTTGGTATAGGCCTGACCCGAAGGCATCCCGAGATCGGCCCAAACCGCCGGCAGATCCTGCTTCTTCACTCCTAGCAGGTCGATGCGTTGACTGCCTGTGATCTTCACAGTCGGGACGTTGTATTTCTCAGCCACCTCGGCGATCTTCTTCAACTCGGCCGGGGTTGTCACGCCGCCGCGGATGCGAGGCACAACCGAGAACGTCCCGTCCTTCTGAATATTCGCGTGAACACGATCGTTAATAAACCGAGCGGAGCGGTCTTCATCGTGCTCGCCGCACCACAGCACGTCCACCATGTAGCTGAGCGCGGGCTTGCACACTTCGCAGCCCGTGCCGTTGCCGTAGATATTGAGAATCTCCTGCACCGACCGCAGCTTTTGCGTGCGCGCGATCTCGCGCAACTGATCCTGCGAGAACGGCAGGCACCCGCACAGCACTTTCTTGGTCTCTTCTTCGTAATCCGGCGCGACGGCCTTCAACAGCGTCTCGCAGGAGCCGGCGCACGAACCACATCCGGTTGAAGCGCGCGTGCATTCTTTCAACTGCTTCAGGGTACGGATACCCTTCTCGTGAACCGCTTTCACGATAGAGCCCTTGGTCACGCCCAGGCATCCGCAGATCGTGTCCGAGTCTGACAGGCAAGCGACGGTTGCGCCGGGATCCGATGAACTCGTCGTCGGTTCAGGGAACAACAGGCTGCGGCGCATCATCTGAATGTCCGTCTTGCTGCGAAGCCATTCGACGTAGCGGCCACTATCGGAAGCTTCGCCGACAAGGATCACGCCCTGCAGCTTGTTGTCGCGCAACGTAAGCTTCTTATAGACGCCGAGCGCGGGATCCTCATACTTCACCACTTCAGTGCCAGGAGCATTGTCACCGAAATCGCCCGCCGAGAATACGTCGACGCCCATGATCTTCAGCTTCGCCGCCGGAATGGCGCCTTCATACCGCACATCGGAGTTGCCGGTAATAGCGGCGGCGAGAACTTTTCCCTGCTCGTACAACGGAGCCACCAGTCCGTACGTGACGCCCTTATGCTCGGCGCATTCGCCCACCGCATAGATGCTCGGGTCCGAGGTGCACATCGTGTCATCGACCACGATGCCTTTGTTCACCGTCAGGCCAGCCTTGCGACCGATCTCCGCGTTGGGGCGGATTCCGGCCGCAATCACAACCAGGTCCGCGTCGATCGTTTCGCCCGAAGCAAACTGCAATGCTTCCACACGGCCGTTCCCGAGCAGCGCCTGCGTCACTTTTCCGCACAGGACCCGAACGCCGAGGTTCTCCATCTTCGACCGGAGATACTGGCCGCCAGTAGGATCAAGCTGCATGTTCATCAGCGTCTCGGGCAGATGCACCACCGACACGTCGCAGCCCTGCACCTGCAATCCGCGAGCAGCTTCCAAACCAAGCAATCCGCCGCCGATCACGACGGCCTTCAGGCCCGGGCGCGAGCGCTCCAACAGCGCCTTCGTATCGTCCAGGCTGCGGAAGGTGAAGACGTTCTTCTTATCGACACCCGGGATCGGCGGGATGAATGCGCTGGACCCGGTTGCGATGATGAGTTTGTCATAGGCTGTGAAGCTTCCATCGTCGCCTTTAACGATCTTGCGCTGACGATCGATCTCGGTGATGCGGACACCCAGGTGAAGGCCAATGTCGTTCTGCTGATACCACTCGAGACCGTTCAACACGATCTCATCTGTTGCCTTCTCGCCGGCGAGCACCGAGGAAAGCATGATGCGGTTGTAGTTGACGTGCGTCTCGTCACCGAACACCGTGATCTCGAATTTCGGCGAGTAGTTCAGGATCTGTTCGATGCACGCCACGCCGGCCATGCCGTTTCCGATCACTACCAGTTGTTTCATTTCTTTACCCCGACTGTCTTAACTGTTGGTTCTACCCGCACTGCGCATTGCTTGTAATTCGGCTCGCGCGAGATCGGGTCGAACGCATCTTGCGTCACCAGATTTGAGTTATGCTCCGCGTAATGAAAGGGCATGAACAATTGCCCGGGGGCCACGATCTCGGTGAGCCTTACAACCACTCCATTCACTCGATTGCGCCGCGACACGATGTCAACGCGATCGTGCGCGTTAACTCCAAGTCGCGTCGCATCCACAGGGTTCATCTCCAGCCAGGCATGCGGCGACAGGCGCTCCAGGATGGGCACGTTTCCTGTCTTGGTACGTGTGTGCCAATGTTCCACCGTACGGCCCGTGTTGAAGACGAACGGAAACTCCTCGTTTGGCTGGTCGGGGAACGGCTGGCATTCGATTGCGTAGAGTTTCGCCTTGCCGTTCGGGTGCTCGAACTTGCCATCTTCGTAGAGGCGCTTCACACCCGGCTTCGCCCCTTCCGGAAACGGCCACTGCAACCCGCCGTGCTCGTCCAGCAGCTCGTACGTCATCCCCGAGTAGTCGCAGAGCCGGCCTTTGGACACGAATCGCCACTCCTCAAAAGCGTGGCGAGGTACGGTCCAGTTGCGGAATAGCCGGTCATAGCAGCCCAGGCGTTTTGCGACGCCGATGAAAATATCGAAGTCCGTCCGAGCTTCACCGGGAGGCTCGACTGCTTTGTTCGCTCGGCTGCAACGACGTTCCGAGTTCGTGTACGTGCCGTCCTTTTCACCCCAGATCGCCGCGGGCAACACGAGGTGCGCGCGCTCGGTGGTCGGCGTGGGATGGAAGCCGTCCTGGACCACAAGGAACTCGACATTCGCGAAAGCCTTCTCGACCATCGCGACGTTGGGATACGAGACCATCGGGTTCGTCGCGATGATCCACAGCGCTTTGATCTTGCCTTCCGCCGCCGCTTCGATGATGTCGGGATACGCCAAGCCGCGCTTGGTCGGCAGTTCCTCGACATCGATATTCCATAAGCGCGCCAGGTCCGCTCGATCTTCCGCGCTTTCAAACTTGCGATATCCAGGCAGGCTTGACGTGCCGCCCGCCTCACGGGTCCCCATCGCGTTGCACTGACCCGTGATCGAGAACGGGGATGATCCGGGCTTGCCGATCTTTCCGGTGAGCAGCGCCAGATTATTGATCGCGTTCACCGTCTCAGCGCCTTGTGTCGAGTGGTTGACGCCCATCGTCCAGCCAATGAACGCAGACTCGGCGCGACCGTAGAGCGAGGCCACTTGAACGATGCGCTCGACTGAAAGCCCGGTTAGGGACGCTACGAACTCGGGCGTGTACTTTGCGACAAACCTGCGCAGGTCTTCGAAGCCTTCGGTATGCGCTTCAACGTAGGCCGCATCGTACATCCCCGTTTCGATCAGGATGTGCGCGATGCCGTTCAGTAGCGCGATATCGGACCTCGGCTTCAAGGGCAGATGAATGTCTGCCATCATCGCGGTTTTGCTCACGCGTGGATCGGCTACGATCAAGGTCGCTTTCGGGTTCAGCCGAGGGACCAGCAGCGGGTGGTTCTCAGCAATATTCGCGCCAATCAGGAAAATGACGTCGGCCTTCTCGAGATCCTCGTAAGCGCCGGGAGGTCCGTCGCTGCCGAACGTGCGCTTATAACCGGCCACCGCGCTCGCCATGCAGAGCGTGGTGTTGCCGCAGTAATTGCTGGTACCGAACCCGACCTGCGCGAGCTTGCCGAGGGTGTAGAACTCTTCCGTGACGAGTTGGCCGGTGCTCACGATGCCCAGCGCCTGCTTGCCGTACGTCTCCTGAATGCGGGTGAACTGAGTCACCAGCGTGTCAATCGCCTGGTCCCAACCGACGCGCTTCCCACGCAGAATCGGGTGCAAAGCGCGGTCCTTCGCCCGTAGCATGTAGTGCTCGGATAAACCCTTCGGGCAAAGGCGGCCTTTATTGACCGGATGATTCTCATCGCCTCGAACAGCGATCGCCACCCCGTCCTTCACGCCGATGCGCATACCACATCCAACCGAGCAGTAGCCGCAGGTAGTGCGTACCCAGTGATCCGGAATCTTGCCCGAAGCCATGTACCCGAACTCAGGGTCAGCCGAGTACGCATACTGAGCAGACAAGTTATCAATCCCGAGAAGCCGCTTCAGATTCATGCGGCCTCCTTCACTGAAAAGTAAGTGGAGGCGACGTTACGCGGCACCACGGTGACGAAGAAAAGATAGCGTCCGAGGAACTCGGCCGCGAGCGCGGTCAGCGGCGTCGGGATGAGCAGCAGCACCAGGCGAAGCACGAACAATGGCCCCGCCAGCAGTCGAGCCGAGCTGTTGTGTTCAATCTCGTTCGACCTGGATAGACGAGCGTACTTCACAAGCTCATTCGCCAGTTGCGCAGCGGCAGCGGCCAAAGCGACGGGATAAAACTGCCCACTGAACCAGGGCCCCAAAACCGCAGCCGTCAGCAGGAACGAGACCGTTGTATGAACCATGTTCCAGGCGGGACGCGCAGGAACGAGATAAATGCAAGAGCTGGCGACGGTGCCGGCAACGCCCAAAACCGCAGCGGCGATTCCGGCCGGAGTCGCCAGGGGGCTACCTAGCCACAACGTACCGACATACGCAGAGGTGGCGCCCGCAAAAAGCGTGAATAACAGAACCTCGCGGCTGAGCCATGACCGCTTCCACATGCGCAGCGCGCGAATCGCATGAATCGGACGGCCCAGGTGCAATGTCGAAGCCGCCAGAGCAATCTGCATGACGCCGAACGCGACGGTGGCCGTCCACTTCGGCTCCGCCATCAACAGGCTGGTAGCGATCATTCCGACCGCGAGTTGCATCAGCACGGTCATTACGATCAGCGGAGTGTGCGGATGCTCGCGACCAACCCGGGGTTCGTCGGTTCGCATCAGCGGCATTTCCGGCTGGGTAATCCGCGTCGTCGAGATCGATACGTGAGCAGGAGGCATACCGGGCGCGTTGGCCTCCCCGAAGTTCGCGCTCCATTCAGCAATGTTGACCAGTTCCACCTGGATGGCGCCCGACGGGCAGGCATTCACGCACGCGGGATCGAGACCAGCGGACAAGCGGCCGTGGCACATGTCGCATTTGCCGACTACGCCGCGATCGTTGTTGTACTGCGGAACTCCGTACTGGCAGTTCCATGTGCAGTATTGGCAGCCGATGCACGCGTCCGCGTTGTGGAGAACGAGTCCGCTCACCGGGTCTTTGCGGTATGCATCAACGGGGCAACCCTTCAGGCACGATGGCTCAACACAGTGGTTGCAGCCCATCGATAGGAAGAAGCGCTGAGCGTCGGGATAGATTCCTCCTTCCAGTTCGCCGACTTTGCGCCACTGCAGGTGCGGTGGATTGTTGTTCTGTTCGTTGCAGGCCACCTCACAGCAATGGCAGCCAATGCAGCGCGTCATGTCGAAGTGAAATCGGTATTGTTCGCCGGCGGCAGGCGCTCTTTCAGGGATGCGGCGTTCCGGGGGAGCGGTCCGCTTGCGAGCAGGGGTAAAGGTACCGGGATCTCCGCCGACACGGCAGAAGATTCCGTCACCTTCCAGCGCCCGAGCGTGTAGTGGTAGCGCCAATCTGGAGTCCTCCTCGCTTCATGAAATGAAGTACGTGCAGGGACGTCCAGGTCCGCGATGTTGAGCCACTTGCGCGTGGTTAAGAGGTCTACATCGCCTCTAGCACTTGGTAGCTCAGAACTAAGTTAGCGGATAGCGAGGGCGATGCGCCAATCCAAATTTTTTTGCATCAAGCATTGAGAAGCTAATGTTACAGTTGCGTTACAGCGCCAAATGGACAGAACAGACAGAAAAAGCCCGCCGTGGTGTCCGGCGGGCTTTGGGTTCAGATGTAAGTTGATGGCAAGACTACATGAAGTAGTCTTTTACCTTGTCCAACAGGCTCTTTTCGTGAGGTTCATTCTCGACTGGGAGTGTTTCTCGCAGCTGCTCGAAGAGCTTTCTCTGTTCACGCGAAAGCTTGGTTGGGATACGGACATCCACTGTTACGTACAAATCGCCGCGTCCGTGGCCCTGAACGTGAGGCACGCCCAGGCCTTTTAGCTTGACTCTTGAGCCCTTCTGAGTCCCTTCGGGCACCTTCACCGTCTGCAAACCGTCGAAAGTGAGAATCTCGACATCCTTGCCAAGTGCCGCCTCGGCCACATTGACAGGAACCGTGCAGTGCAGATCGTCGTTCTCGCGGTCGAAGATCGGGTGCTCTTTCACCTTCAGGAGAACGTACAGATCGCCCGGAGGACCGCCGTTCAGGCCGGGCTGCCCCTCACCCGAGAGCCGCAGACGCGTGCCGTTATCCACACCCGCCGGTATTTTGATATTCAGCTTCTTCTCTTTGCGGACGTACCCGTCGCCCTTGCAGTCATGGCACGGTCGGCGAATGATCTGGCCACGTCCATTGCACTGCGAACAGGTGCGCCGGACGGTGAGAAACGCCTGCTGATAATGGATCTCGCCCTTGCCGCGGCAAACCGGACACTGCGTCAACCCATCTTCCGGCTCCGCGCCTTTCCCCGAGCACCGCACGCACGCTTCCATCCGCGGCACCTGGATGTCGGCTGTCAGCCCCTTCATCACATCGTCGAACGAGATCTCAAGTTCGAACGGAAGATCTTCGCCGCGCTGAGCCCGGTTCCGACGGCGCGCGCCGCCTCCGCCGAACATGTCGCCGAAGCCGAAGAACTCACCCAAGATGTCCTCAAACCCGGAGAACTGCCCTGGATCGAACCCGCCGCCCGCGCCCGCAGCCGCACTTTGCACACCCGCATGGCCGTAGCGATCATACGCCGCACGCTTCTGCGCATCCGTCAGGACGCTATAAGCCTCGGCTGCTTCCTTGAACTTCTCCTCGGCCGCATGGTCATTCGGATTGCGGTCCGGGTGGTATTTGAGCGCGAGCTTCCGATAAGCCGCCTTCAAAACCTGATCGTCGGCATTGCGGTCCACGCCAAGTACTTCGTAATAATCTCTTTTCGTCACGTTCATACCGGCCCTACCTTACGGCCGCACTGCGACTTTCACCATCGCCGGGCGCAGCAACTTTCCTTTGAAGTTGTATCCGCGCTGATATTCGTCCAGGATCGCGCCGTCTTCGGCATCCTCCTGCTCCACGCGCTGGACGGCCTCATGCAGATGGGGATCGAAACTCTTCCCCTCTGTTTCAATCGGCTCTAATCCTTGTTTTGTTAAGGATTCCAGCAAGCGCTTGTAAATCAGTTCGATGCCTTTCACCAGTTCGTTGTCGGCAGACCCGGACGCCTGCGCAGCCTTTAACGCGCGCTCGAAATCGTCCAGGGTCGGCAGCAGGCCCCGTACGCTTTCCATTCCGGCATACTCAGCGAATTCCATTCGCTCGCGGTCCACGCGGCGGCGATAATTCTCAAATTCCGCCTGGCGTCTCCGCAGCAGATCTTCGAGTTCGGCACGCTCTTTGGCCCACTGCTCACCGGCGTCCGGAGCGGCCGCGGTGTTCGCGGCAGCCTCTCCGTTCACAACCGTTTCCTGCGCGTCCGCAGGATCATTATCTTCGACGGCAGATCGAATTTCTTCTTCCATAATTCCAAGATTGCTATCGGTACTTCGGAAGGGCTGCGTTTGTCGCCTATGCCCGAAAACTCCCAAAAGCTTGGCCAACATGCAGCACGGCGGAGATGACTTTCTCGTAATTCATTCTCATCGGACCCACCACGGCGATTTTGCCGGAGAGCCCGCTCGGCAGAGTTACGCTGATCCCGATGATCGCGAGTTCACTCATGGACGGGTGCGCTTCGCCCAAACCGACGCGCACGGCAAGCTCTCCGTCCCGAGGCTCTAGAAAGCGATCCAGAAGCACCAACACCTTTTTCTTCTGCTCCAACGCGTAGAACAGATCGCGCATCTTCTCCCGAGTGAGATGAAGATCGAGTCCCACAAGATTCGACGCGCCTTCGACGTGAACCTCCGGCGTCAGCCCTAGTTCCAGCAAGCCCTTTTCATAGAGAACATTGAGCCGGCGAAGAATTGCATCGAACGCAGCGCTTTCCTGCTTCAATCGCGAATCGAGTTCCCGCTGAATGTCGGTCAGCAGCCAACCCCGGAAGT
>DASQDN010000454.1:0-4612 GCA_035634155.1 Bryobacteraceae bacterium
CCGAAGGCGCTGTGCCGTGGAAGGCAGTGTTTGCAGCGGCGGAAAAGGTGGGCGGAGTCGAGTTCTACCTGATCGAACAGGAAGGCTCGGAGTTCACCTCCATTGAGACAGCGGAGAAGTGCCTCGCGTCATTCAAGAAGATGCAGGCGTAAGTGGATAAATGGGGGCCGGCTTCCCGCCGGTCCCTTACTTGCCTTCGAGCACCCGACGCAGTTCAAACGGCAGCCGCACGCCCGCGTCGGCAGACCTCTCGATTTCCTCTCTTCCTACTATCGCTGCAAGATCCCGAGCATACATGTACCATTCCGGTGGACTCAGCCGACGCACGTCTGAATTGACCAGGACGTTCAGGTAATCCTTGGCCGCGGTGACGCGAAGAGCGCCGGCCGCAAGATTGCGCAGCATTGCGGTGTACAGCATCGCCCGCTGATGGAAGAAGTTTACGGGGCTTTCGCCATGGTCCTTTTCCCAATCGTTCACGTCGTTGAAAAACTGACGGGTCTGGCGTTCCCAATCGTCACTGGCTTTGTCTTCGCGGCGCGTCAACGCGACCATGGTTCCGAAGAGCTTCCTGGCGGACGGCGAAGTCCAGTATGAGTAGACCTGTGCGCGCTCGGGCACGGTAGGAAGTCCCGCTGCCGGCGGACTGATCAGATCCTGCTCCAACTTCTTCAACTCTCCGTTCAGCAGATACACCATGTTCACGACCGTGGCGCCTTCGCCGTTTGGATCGGCGCTATCCTCGCATCTCTTGGCGTGGATGCCGTCCTGCAGATACGTCCTGTATGCGTCGAATAGCGGCGTCACCGACAGGTTGAGCTTCTTGGTTTGCGCGACCAGGTCGTAGAAGGCTTGAGTGAATCCATGGCGTGTTCCGCTTGAGAAGCTCCGGTCGTCGGGGCGTAGCGCCTTCAGCCCGGTGGCGTATACGGCCAGCAAGCGTTCGAACTGCGGCGTTGATAGCTTCGTTGATACCTGCACCGCCAGCAACATGCGCGTCAGCGGCTCCAAGTGGAACGTCGAGTTCATTCCACGAAGCTGGTCCTCCAGCATCGCCACATGTCGCCCTTCCTTCTTTTGGCGCTCGGTGAAACCTGAGTTGAAAACCTCCAGAACGAGATCATAGTAGGCATCTGTGCGCCAGAGCATTGAGTCGCGGCACGTCAGTGCTGGGAAGGCAGGAGGCGGCAGACTTGAGAACATCTTTGCGCCTTGTTCCTTATCCAACGCCAGCAGCGCCCGCGTCGCGCGCACTTGGAGCGAATGTCCATCCAGCCCGGAATTGAGCGCGGACGAAAGCCGCCCAGCATCCGTGTCCGTGCCTTGTGCCGCCCCCGCGCCACCCACGCGACGGTATGGATGTACCGCCGAGGACGCCAGCGTAAACGCCTGATGCAGAAGCTCAATCGCGTATGGTCGATCGCTCACCTTCGGGCTTTCCGCGATTCGGATCAGCGCGTCGGCCGCGATCTCCGGTGGAGTCGCTAACGCGGTGTCCACCAGCTTGCGGATTTCCTCAGCAGGCGGCGCGCCGTAAAGCACAGGTGTGGCCGCTAGCGTCAGCAACACGACGGCGCAACGCATGGTTTGCAGTCTATCAACTTTAATCGGGCGGAGGCTTGCGAAGATACTGGGGTAAATGCATTCGTTTGGTGGAATTGAAGCGGGCGGGACAAAGTTTGTCTGCGCCATCGGGCAAGGTCCCGACAACTTGCGGACGATCCGAATTCCCACCACGACCCCCCAGGAGACCATCGGCCGAGCTGTCGAGTTCTTTCGCGAAAGCAACGTCGCGCTGCAGTCGGTTGGTATAGCGTCGTTCGGTCCCGTGGACCTGATCGGCGGATCTCCGACTTTTGGGTTCATCACATCGACTCCTAAGCCCGGATGGCGTGATGTGGATCTCGCCGGGCAAGTCGAGCGCGCGCTAGGGGTGCCGGTCGCTTTCGATACGGATGTGAACGGCGCCGTTCTCGCAGAAACGCAATGGGGCGCGGCGCGCGGACTTACCGATGCGCTGTATCTGACCGTCGGAACGGGCGTAGGCGGCGGGGCAATCGTCGGCGGGCGGCTGGTTCATGGCATGCTGCACCCGGAAATGGGACATATCCGCATACCGCACGATCATGCCGCCGATCCTTATCGCGGAAGCTGCCCATATCATGGCGACTGCCTGGAAGGGCTCGCCTGCGGACTCGCAATGGAAGAGCGCTGGGGTGCGCGCGCCGAGAGCCTGGAATCAGGACATCCGGCTTGGGACCTGGAGGCGCATTATCTGGCGCTTGGGCTCGCCACGTGGGTTTGCACGCTTTCCCCACAGCGGATCGTGGTGGGCGGCGGAGTAGGCAGCCGTCCGGATCTGCTCGTACTCGTGCGGCAGAAGCTGGCCGAGTTGCTGAACGGATATGTGCGAACCCCGCAGGTGCTCAGCGCCATGCACGAATACGTTGTGGCCCCCGGTTTGGGCGAGCATTCCGGTGTGCTCGGCGCGATTGCACTTGCTATGCAGCCGCGCGTTCCATGAATCGCCGATCAATCGCGTGCGCCGGCGGGATCGGTACTGCCTTCGGGTCGCGGCGGTAGACGGCTTCAATCCACGGTCCGGTAAGGGTGGATGCGCTGGTTCGCGTGCTCCACTCGGCCACGGCTTGGCTGACGTTGCGCTGCTCCCGTGCGATGCGGGCGCTCACGTCGGCGAACGGCGTGGTGACCAGCTCAGAGTTGAAGCCGCGTTCGTAGGTGAAGCCCGCTCTAGCCAGCAGCCGGTTCAGTGTTTCCGGCGTGTAGCCATACAAGTAAGGGAATCCGAGCAGGTTGTTATACGCGAGCGCCTTCCGCGCCATTCCGGGCGAATGCCGGAAGGCTGTATAGAACGCCAGATTCGGCACGCGGACAATCAGCAGCCCATGTTTCCGCAGCACACGCCACGCGGCGCGGAGGGTTTCCATCGGATCGAGCAACTGCTCGAAACAGTTCCAGATGAACAGGGCGTCCGAGGTGCGTTCCCCAAGCCGCACGTCTTCTAGCAACCCTGTTCGTACCGTGAGGCCATTGCGGCGCATGAATGCCGTGGTGTCGGCGCCGACGTCCACTCCCACCGGCCGCCAGTTCCACTCCTCCGCGGTTTGGAGAAAGCCGCCCAAATGCGGACCGAGCTCGATAACATCCGCGTTGGGCCGCAGCAGCGGACGGAAGCCCGCCTCTTTATTGCGAAATGCCTGCACATACCGCGGATACACCTGAGCCATGACGTCCGGATCGTTGGGATCTTCCTCGTAGGAAGAGGCATCCTCGGTCTCGAGCTCGGCGCGGCGCACCAAGCCGCATCGTGTACACCGGCGTAACGGCGCCGGAGCGCCGTGCATGAAGTCGGTCAAATCCTTGAGCTCTTCCGGTGACGGCGTCGAGGGCAACCGGGATAGAACGAACTCGCGCTGGAGGTCGAACTCGCGGCTCAGCTCCGCCGCCGGAGCGACTGTGGCTTGGAACTGACCTCCACAAACAGGGCACATATTCACAACTGTTGGATTCCGTACGGCCGCAGGTGATACACGCAAGAGAGTTATGGATATCTGGATAGTTTTATCGTATAATGATCGAAGCCCATGATTTCTCAAACGGCTGAATACGCGTTACGCGCGATGATTGTACTTCTCGCGCGCGCGGAAGGGCCGTTGTGTTCGGCCCACGATGTAGCGGCACGGGCGCAAGTGCCGGTCGATTACATGGCGAAGATTTTGAACGCGCTGGTGAAGTCGGGGCTCGTGACGGCTCAGCGGGGACGCAACGGCGGTTGCAAGGCGTCAAGGACTGCCGCAGAAATCCGCGTGCTGGACATTGTGCAGGCAGTGGATCCGATCCGCCGCATTCACACCTGTCCAGTAGGAATCGCGGCGCACGGCACGCGTTTGTGTCCGCTCCACCGGAAACTGGATGAGGCGGCCCAATGTGTCGAGGAAGCGTTCGCTTCTACGACCATGGCCGACCTGCTCAACGAAGATAATCCCAGCATTCCGCTCTGTACCAGTTCGGGGAATCACCATGTGCAAAGGCTTATTCACTAAACTCGGGATTGCGCTTGGCGCGGGAAGTTTGGTGCTGCTCGGGGGGCTCGGCGGGTCGTATATCGTGCCCTTGGATCACGAGGCGATACAGTACGTGAAGCATCCGGTGGATGACCCAATCGCACGGCTGCAGAAGCAGATCGACTCGGGCCAGATCCGGCTTAGCTATGAAGACGAACATGGGTACTTGAAGGCCGTCCTGCGCGCTCTTGAGATTCCTGTGGAGTCGCAGGTGTTGGTATTCTCCAAGACCAGTTTCCAGGCGCCGAAGATTGCTCCTCGCATGCCGCGCGCGCTTTATTACAACGACCGTGTCTCAGTTGGATTCGTTAGAGGCGGCGATGTCGTTGAGATCGCCGCGCAGGACCCGAAGCAGGGAATCATCTTCTACACGCTTGACCAGGAGCGGGTCTTGAAACCCAGATTCGAGCGGCGTGATTCCTGCTTGCAGTGCCACCAGTCTGCCGCGACCTTGGGCGTGCCGGGGCTGTTCGTTTCGTCGGTGTTTCCCGATTCCACCGGCATGCCGCTGTTTCAGAACGGCACCA
>DASQDN010000455.1:0-3416 GCA_035634155.1 Bryobacteraceae bacterium
CTGCGACGTGAGCATCGAATAAGCGGATACCCGGGCCGTTTCCAACTCCTGCATCTTGGTATCGACCTTGTTTAACGACTCCTTCAGAGGGCGGACCAGTTCGTCGATCGCCATCTGCCGCTTGGCCAAAGCCGTATCCGCCAGATCGAGAAACATCTGGTTGTTCGCCTGCAGCGCCTGAGACGAAAGCGCTCGGAAGGACTCCAGCATCTTGGTCTGGGCTTCGGCCAGCACCCGGCGTTCGGCTGCCAAAGCTGTGTTCGATGACTGCAGCTCAGCCAGACGGGACTCCAGGTCAGGCACACGTTGAGCCGTAGCCTCGGCGTGGGCTCGGCGTTCTGTCTCGCGACGGAGAGGCTCAAAAAAACGAGCGCGCATCCAAAGCCAACATCCGAGGGCTCCGAGCAGCGCGCCGAGTAAGAAGAAGATCAGTTCCATACAGACGAAAAATGGCGACCCGGTCTCGGAGGTTAACCGGGTCGCCCTCTACCGCATATTCACGGCGTGGAGAAGAATCAAACTTAACTGCAGCCGCTGGTACCACCGCAGTTCCCACACTTGTAACAAGAACCGTTCCGCGTCATGATCGACCCGCACTCGGCACATAAGGGCGAGTCGGTCACCGTGGCATCGAACGGAAGCGCCTGCTGCGGACTCGGTTCGGTCGGCTTCAGCACGGGAGTATCCCCGGCTTCTCCGACCGCATACTCAGGTCCCAGGAACTTCCCGCCTAGCCAGCGGAAAATGTAATCCATGATCGACTTGGCGTACGGCACCGTGGCGTTGCCTGTCCAGCCGCTGGGCTCAAACCGAACATGGCTGAACTTATCGACGAAGAATTTCAGCGGTACGCCATACTGTAACGCATAACTGACCGCCGTGGCAAAACTGTCCATCAGGCCGGAAATCGTCGAGCCTTCCTTCGCCATGGAGATGAAGACCTCGCCCGGCGAGCCATCCTCGTAGAGACCCACGGTGATGTAGCCTTCGTGGCCGCCGATGGAGAACTTGTGGGTGATCGACTGCCGCTCGTCCGGCAGCTTGCGACGCACCGGCCGCGGCACCACCTTCTCCACGATCTTCTCGATCACAACCTGCTGCGAGGCCGAGCCAGTAGCTTTCTTCTCGCCCTTGCCTGTGCCTGAGCTGAGCGGCTGCACACGCTTGGAGTTATCGCGATAAATCGCCACCGCTTTAAGACCCAGACGCCAGCTTTCCATGTAGGCGTTCATGATGTCTTCGGCCGTGCTTTCTTCCGGCATGTTGATCGTCTTCGAGATCGCGCCGGAAATGAACGGCTGCACAGCGGCCATCATGCGGATGTGCCCCATGTGATGAATGAATCGCACGCCGTTCTGCGGGCGGAAGCTGCAGTCGAAGACCGCCAGATGTTCTTCTTTGATATGCGGAGCGCCTTCAATGGTACCCGTGGAGTCAATGTGCGAGACGATCTGCTCCACCTGCGCGGTGGAATACCCGAGCTTGATCAACGCAGCGGGCACGGTCTGATTCACGATCTTGATGACGCCGCCGCCGACCAGCTTCTTGTATTTCACGAGCGCGAGATCCGGCTCAATGCCGGTGGTGTCGCAATCCATCATGAAGCCGATGGTGCCTGTGGGCGCGATCACCGTGGTTTGCGCGTTGCGATAGCCGCTGATCTTGCCCTTCTCATATGCCAGATTCCAGGTCTCGAGCGCTGCCTGGAACAGCGCGGGCGGCACTAGGCGGCTGTCGATATCCGTGACGGCGTCGCGATGCATCCGAACCACATCCAGGAACGAATGCTCGTTCTTCAGGTAGCCCGGGAAGGGTCCTGTGGCCTCAGCGATACGGGCGCTGGTGAGGTACGACTGCCCGCACATCACGGCCGTGACTGCCCCTGAGAAGTCACGTCCTTGATCACTGTCATACGGCACGCCCATCGACATCAATAGCGCGCCGAGATTGGCAAAGCCGAGGCCCAGAGGTCGGTACTCGTGCGAATTACGAGCGATGCGTTCGGTGGGATAGCTTGCGCTATCCACCAGAATTTCCTGCGCGGTGATGATGGTGTCGACCGCATGCCGGAACGCCTCGACATCGAAGGCGCCATCGGCCCCGACGAACTTCATCAGGTTCAGCGAAGCGAGGTTGCAAGCCGAATCGTCCAGGAACATGTACTCCGAGCACGGATTCGACGCATTGATGCGCGCTGTCCCCTTGCACGTGTGCCAGCGGTTCACCGTCGTGTCGAACTGCATGCCGGGATCGCCGCACTGCCACGTGGCTTCGGCGATCTGCTTCATCAATTCCTTGGCCTTGTACCGCTTCAACGGCTTGTCGTCGACGCGCGACTTGGTCCAATGATCACCGTCTTCCTGAACGGCGTGCATGAACTCATCGGTGGCTCGAACGCTGTTGTTCGCGTTCTGGAAAAAGATGGAGCTGTAGGCGTCGCCGTCAAGCGAGGAGTCATACCCCGCGTCGATCAACGTGTGGGCTTTCTTCTCTTCCTTGGCCTTGCACCAGATGAAGTTCTCGATGTCCGGATGGTCGGAATTAAGGACGACCATCTTGGCGGCGCGCCGCGTCTTGCCGCCCGACTTGATCACGCCCGCAAATGCGTCGAAGCCCTTCATGAAGCTGAGCGGGCCAGATGCTCGGCCGCCCCCCGACAGGATGGCGTCTTCCTCGCGCAACGCCGACAGGTTCGACCCCGTCCCCGAGCCCCACTTAAATAGCATGCCTTCTGTTTTTGCGAGGTCCAGGATCGATTCCAGCGAATCCTTTACGGAAACAATGAAGCACGCCGAGCATTGCGGCCGGGACGCGCCCTGCTCCAGCTTCTGGATGCTATCGGTAGCCTCGTCCCAGAACCAGCCGTAGCCCCGCGCTTCCTTGACTCCGACGTTGAACCATACGGGCGAATTGAAGCACGCCTTCTGGGTCAGCATCAGGTGCGCGAGCTCATTCCGGAAGTTCTCGGCGTCCTGGGCGGTGCGGAAATACTTTCCCTTGGATCCCCAGCCGGCAATGGTGTCGACGACGCGGTGCACGAGCTGGGCCACGCTCGTTTCGCGGTCGGGCGATCCCGCCTTGCCGTGGAAGTACTTGCTGGCGACGATGTTGGTCGCCGTTTGCGACCAGTCAGACGGAACCTCAATGTCCCGCTGTTCGAAGATCACCGCGCCCTTATCGTTCCCGATACTGGCCGTGCGCATCTCCCAACTGATTTCGTCATACGGCGTCTTGCCGTCTTCAAGCTTTGCCGTGAAATAGCGGGGGAATTCGATCCCCGTACGCTGGGCGATCGGCAGGGATCGCTTCAATTCTTCTCTTGCGCTTAGGTCGACGCTCAACAGGCCCATCGAAAGTTCTCCATGAAGTCAGACTGCTCAAATCTGATACTTGATTGTTTTCTTCGGCTTACCGAA
>DASQDN010000456.1:0-1836 GCA_035634155.1 Bryobacteraceae bacterium
ACGTATTCGTGAATGATGATGCCCGCGTCGTATGAGCCATCCGAGAAGATGTTGTTCGGGCGGTCACCAGCCAGATACATGCGAACGTATCCGGGGAAACCGTCTTCCGAAGAAAAGTTGAATGTAAAAGACGCGTTGTCCAGAAGCGCAATTCCCGGCCGCGCCACGCCGAACTGGCTGTAGGCATACATCGGATCGCCGCCGACTCCGCCGCGACCGAAGTTGTCCACCTGAAAGTTCCCCGCCGCCTCGTCGAAGCCCGCGTGCCACAGGAAATCGTGCGTGCGATTGATCCAGTAGAAGAGGTTGGTTGTCGCCGCATCCTTGAAGCTGGTCGGAGTCGGCGCGCCCGGCCCGAGTTGCAGCGGAAAGCTGAAGTCGCGAGTGGCCGATTTCGCTGTCACCGGCTCGGGCTCCAGACGATTGCCGACGGGATTATGACCGGTAATCGTGTTGTTTCCCGCGGTTTCCGTGCCAGCCACCCACCCGCGCGGCGACGCCTGCGGATCTCCGGCGAACGACACCAGCGTCCGCTCCACGTACGGCCGCGATGTGCTTAACGTGCCGAGCTTGGGATCGGGTTGAGGACTCTCCAGAAACACCAGGCCGCGCGGCGGCTGCGGATTCTGATAAGCACCCAGTCGCGTATTCTTCACCACTGCCTGCTTCTCTGCGTCCACGATGGTCCGGTAATACATATGCCCCGTCCCGTCGAGCTGGTAAAACGCCCATCCCGCACGAAGCTGCCGACCTGCGGGATACCACACCGGCTGGCCCTCGATCGCTGCGCCGAGTCCCCCACGGAGGAACTTCATCGTCTTTGCGCCCTTGCCTGGCGCGTTCTCAGCTGGCAAGTAAGAACTGTCTGCCGCTGCGTTAACGACCTTCACCGCGATACGCGCCGCCGCGCCGGCTGATTCCAGAGTCGGCGCAGAAGTCTGAGGGCGTGAATACAAAGCTCCCCCGGCATTTAATACCTCGCCGCCTGCGCTGATATTGACCGTGAATTCCGAGCCATGAACGTCGTAGCCTTCGAATTGCTGACGGTAAATCAGGTGGGTCACACCGTTATGCGCCGAGCGGTATTCCTTCACCAGGTACACGCTCGCAAGGTCGGCTTCACTCAATCCAAACTCCGCGGCGGTGCTGCTCACAAGGAATCGCTGCGCAATCGCCGCAGCGGAATCGCTGCTGGGCGCTGTTAACGGGCCCGCAGCGTTCCAGACGTGGTGAGCAGGAGAAGTCGATGACGGTGGGCGATTCGCGCCTTTCTCCGGCGCAGCAAAAAGTGTCCCGTATCCGCCGAGCGAACACAAGAAAAGGACGGCGTATTTCCGCACAGATACTCCGATACTAGAAAGCGAGGTGGGCTCGCGGGAATGTTCCTCAATTAGAGCACATAGCGCTTGGCCGGGGAACTCGCTGTCCGGCCAACGAGGGCTCCGATAATGGAGCAAATGACCAGCGAGACCATCGCCGGCCTGTTCGACGGATTTGCGGACAGCGACGACCCTTTTCTCGTCTACGACGACGGCTATCGCGCGCACGCCCACACTTATCGCGAAACAGCAGACGCCGCTCGTGTCTTCGCGCTGCGCCTGTCCGCGCACGGCATCGCGAAAGGCGATTCGGTCCTGTTCTACGGCGAGAATCGGCCCGAGTGGATCGCAGCGTTTTGGGGCTGCGTTCTCATCGGAGCCGTCGTGGTGCCGGTTGATTACCGAGCTTCCGCCGACCTTTTATCGCGCGTGCTGGCCATCGCGAAAGGCAAGCTGCTGCTGTTCGGAGATGAGGTCTCGCTGCCGCCCAATATGGGTGTTCCGGTCTGGCCCTTCA
>DASQDN010000457.1:0-5826 GCA_035634155.1 Bryobacteraceae bacterium
GCCGTGTTTGCACAGATGCCCGCCCACGTGGTGGCGCATGGCGAAGGCTTAGCGGTGGGCAAGCCCGATCGTGTCAGTATTCAGATCGGCGTTACGACGCAAGCTGCCACGGCAGGCGAAGCGAGTTCGCAGAACGCAAAGCAGAGCTCGGCGGTGATGGCCGAGTTGAAACAGCAGCTCGGGGCCGCGGCCGAGTTTCAAACGTCGAACTATTCGTTGTACCCGATGTACAAGACGCAGCGAGACGGCGGCAAGCCTACCATTTCCGGCTATCAGGCGAACAACACGGTGGAGGTGCGGCTGAACGATGTGACGCTGGCCGCAAAGGCGGTGGACAGCGCGACTAAATCGGGCGCGAATCAGATTCAGGGTGTGAACTTCTCGATGCGAGACGAGCAGAAGCTGCGCGGTGAGGCGCTCGCCAAGGCAGCCGTGCAGGCGCGGGCCAACGCGGAGGCGATGGCGAAAGCCATGGGCATGAGAATCGTGAGCATTTTGAAGATCGAAGACGGCCACCCCGTGCAAGTAATGCCTATGCGGAAGGAGATGATGATGGCGCAGGACGCCGCGGCTTCCACTCCCATGGAGCCCGGCAGTATCGATGTTCGTGCGACTGTCACAATCACCGCCGTGCTGGAGAAATAAACAAATATTGACTTGTTCGCGGGCCCTGTGCCAGAGTAGCCGAGGGATGAAACTCAGGGCCTACACTCGCGTGGACAGCGGCGTCGCTGTTATCGAACTCGAAGGCGAGATCGTGCTCGGCGATGGCCTTGGTTTGCTGCGCGAGGTAGTCACCGATGCCTTGGCCCAGGGCTATACAAATCTGCTGCTGGATCTGGAAGGTGTCTCGTACATAGACAGCGCGGGTCTGGGTGAACTGGTGAGTTGCAATGCTCTAGCGGACGGCCGCGGCGGCGACATGAAGCTGGTTCACCTGCAGAAGAAGATCAAAGGCCTGCTGCAGATCACGAAGTTGATCACCGTGTTTGAAACGTATGAAAACGAGCGCGAAGCGATCCAGTCCTTCGGCCGGGCGAATGCCGCGCAAGCCTAACCTCGTTTGACCCAGTAGATCTTTGTTTCCTCTTCGCTGACGATTTTCCAATCCCCGCCGATCCGTCGTAGCTTCAGACGCTGCCGCTCGGCGCCGGCGAACCGGCGCTGTCCATTCATATCCCACTCCTTGCGAAACGATACGACCGCTTCGCGGCCGTTGTTGGACTCTACCTTCACGTCTGAGATGTCATAGCGATTCACGGTGGGGTAAAGCGACATCATCTGCGATTTCACCTTCTTCACCGCTGCTTGGGAGACATTGCGCTGGCGGAAAAAGCGATCCACCTTCGGCGCATATAGGGCGGCTTGGCCTTCTACGTCGCCCCGCGCTACGGTGTTGCTCCAGCGCGTGAGAAATTCGTCTATGCCGGCGGAAGTCTCAGCGCGTGCTCGAGTTGTGGGCTCCTCCGGTTCGTTCTGTACGGGCGGGGAGGCCAGCCGCGGCGACTCGGCCGTTGGAGCCGGTCGAGGATCAGAGCCGAAGACGGCACGCTCTCCGGGTTCGGCCGTCGGGGCAGCCGTTGCCGGGGCACCGCCCGCATACGGTGATCGAGCGGGCGGTTTCCCGGTAAATTGCACAATCGCGGCAATTACGAGCACGACGGCCAGAACGCTAAGCGAGGCGAACAACTTACGGCGGGCAGTCCAGGAGGTTTGGCGCATAAAGGTGTAATCCTTACCGCGACGGGCGCTCCGGCGCACGTCTACTCCTGTCGTAGTGCAACTCGCGTTCCTTTATATGGGAAGGTCGATGGAGACGCGGAGGCCCGGGTGCGCATTCTGGGCGGTCACAGAGCCCTGGTGTAACTCGATGGCACGGCGTGCAATCGCGAGTCCGAGGCCGACGCCGCCACTGGCACGGCCACGGTCCGTCTCCACGCGGTAAAAAGCATCGAAGAGCCTCGTGAGCGATTCTTCGGGGACGCCGGGACCGTAGTCTCGGACTTCAATGCAAGCTCGACCGTTCCCGCTGGTCAAGGTGACTTCCACGTTGTTGCCCACAGGCGAATAGCGGATTGCATTGCGCACAACGTTTTCCACAGCCCGGCGCAGCAGTTCAGCATCTCCCGCTACGGTGACCGGCGCAGCATTGACGAAGATTCCGGAGCCGCGAGCCTCCGCCTCGATCTTCCCGTCCTCCACGATGTTTGTGACCAGTTCATCCAGCGGGACTGACTGCGAGCGCAATCGCGATGCATCCCCTTCCGCTCGCGTTACCTGAAGGAGTTCACCGACCAGGGTGTTCAGGCGGTCGGCCTCTTTTTGGATACGGTCCAGGTGCGAGGGTACGTCCTCCCCCATGCGGGCGAGTTCGATCGCGACACTTAAGCGCGCCAACGGCGAGCGAAGTTCATGTGAGATGTCGAGTAACAGCCGCCGCTCGGCAGCCATCAGCAGTTGGATGCGCTGCGCCATGACATTAAACGCGCCGGCGAGGTGGCCGATCTCATCGCCTCGACTCACCCTGGCGCGCGCCGAGAAATCTCCGCGCCCGAAGCAGTCTAC
Source organism: Bryobacteraceae bacterium (assembly GCA_035634155.1). GTDB lineage: Bacteria > Acidobacteriota > Terriglobia > Bryobacterales > Bryobacteraceae > DASQDN01. The sequence goes on from DASQDN010000457.1 coordinate 2,566, forward strand.
GACGCGCTGCAGTTCACGTACAGGATTGGTGAGGTAGCGCGCGAAGCCGTAACATAGCAGCGATAGAGCAGCTAAAATCGCGAGGTAAGACTCCGGCTGAAAGAACCACGCGACTACGTTCCCTCCCTCGAATAGCACGAAAAAGTTATACTCGCCATCGGCGCTGCGACGACCGACGACTGTGCGGTTGCGACGAAAGAACGGAACCCGCGACTGCTCGCGAATCGCTTGCACCAGATCCGAGCGATCCTCTCCTGTAAGCAGATTTCGCCCCGCGCCGTCGGTGAGAACGCCCTCGGCTTGGGTCACGTCCTCAAAGCGCTGCAAGGTGCGGCGTAGCTCCTCGGGACCTCCCGTTTCGTAGGCATGCCTCGCCTCGGACAGCTGCAGCCGCAGTAAAGAGCCGACTGGCCCTGGCCGTCGTCCGCCGCTGTTGAAATTGATAGCTGTCGCGATCGTGACAGCGGCAATCGTCAGCACCACCGTGCCAAAAAACCAAAGCAGCGTCTTGGTGAAGACGGTGTTCAGCTTCAATCGGCCGCTTCCTCTCGCGTGCGGGCGAACTGATAACCCGAGCCGCGTATTGTCTTAATCAGCTCGCGCTCCCCGCATTCCAGCTTCTTGCGCAGGTGGCTGATGTGCATGTCGAGCGATCGGTCATAGGGACTCGCCTTGCGGTTGTAGAGCGCTTCCATCAAAGCGTCGCGCGACAGCACGCGTCCGGCCGAGCGCATCAACTGCTCCAAGATGTCAAACTCCACGGTGGTGAGTTCAATCAGCCTGCCTTCGCAACGCACTTCCCGCGACGCAGGATCGAGTGCCACTCCGTTTACCTCGATGTGCGAAGGAGGTTGCGGCGATTGAAGGCGCCGCTGAATCGCGCGTATCCGTGCCACCAGTTCGCGGGGACTGAAGGGCTTGGGAATATAATCGTCGGCCCCGGTTTCCAGGCCGACAATGCGGTCCGATTCATCGCCGCGGGCGGTTAGCATCACTACCGGAACACGGCTCTGTTCTCGCAGGCGCTTCAGGATTTCGAAGCCATCCATGCCGGGAAGCATTACGTCCAGGATGATCAATTCGTACCCACCGCCGAGTGCCCGCTCCAGGCCCGCCCGCCCTTCGTGAACGATCTCGGCTTGAAAGCCTTCGCGACGCAGATAGGTTCGCAGCAGATCCGCGAGTTCAACATCGTCGTCAATCACCAGTATCCGCACGGATTCAGGGTAACTCCTGTTCCCGCTGCCCGGGAGGCTCTCACGGTTCAACGACGAAGAAGTCGAAGTCGACGAACACAGCCTCTGACTTCGCATCCTTTTCGCCCATGACGCGAATCGCGACGGCGTGTCGTCCGGGCTCGGACATGCGATAGCGCTGCGTTGATTGCCACTTCACCTCCGGGCTGTATTGATCCAAAACGCCCGCCCGCTGGTTGTCGATCCAGACCTCGGCACGCCCACGATTGAACGCTTTCGTGTATCCGTACACGAAAGCCGAGCCTTCGAATTCGAAGCGCACTTCGGCGTCTTTTCGATGCGAGAAGCTGACGGTTTGCGCGTGCGCCTGCGGAAAGCGCTCGCGAAACGGGTCCCAATTTCCGATGTAGCTCAGTCGCGGATCGTTGTCATCGTACGTGCCCGGAGGGAAGACCCGCGTAGTGAACTTCGGCGCGGCATCCACCAATCGACCCTGGCAGTTCGTCACGATCCGCTGCACCACATACGTCGGAGTTTCGAACTCGGGTTCACCGCACAGATCGAGGAACTCCAGCAGGGCCGAGTCATTCTTATCGCTGCGGTCGGCGCTTTTGGGGCCGACGAAATGCTCGATGCCGGCATTCCGCACTACATCGTAGAACTGGCGAGAGCTTCGAGCCGACTCGGTCAGCTTTCGGAACGGCAGGTTGTGCCAGTGATTCGAAAAGACCGGCTTACGGACGCCGGCGATGTCGGAATGCTGAATGAATAGGACCCCCCCGGTGGTCTGGTTCAGATATGGGACTGCTTCACGCACGGGCGCGAATTGCCGAATGTAGTCTAGGCGCCCGCGTTCGGCGAATAGAGGTCGCAGGTAAAAGTCGCGGTGGTACCAGCTTGAGGTGGGGAGGAACCACATGTTCAATGCCGCGGTCACCGCGAGTAATCCGACACACGCGTGGAAGATTCGGTGGTCTAGCGTTCGTACTACCGCGAGCGCCGCAGCTCCACCGAGCATCACGATCGGCAGCGCTGGATACATATATCGCGCGTTCGGCTGAGATGCGGCAACGCCGATGAGCGCCAGTAGTCCCGCGATGGCGGCTGTCCGCTCACGGAATCCTGGGAGCTTCCACGCCAGGGCGAGCGACAGCGGTACGAGAAGCAAATAATGAAACGCGAAGCTCCCTGGTTGACCTTCGTAATAAAGCTGAGTGTGAAACGTCACGTCGTACAGCGTCCGCCATGTGAGCGGCTGCTGAAAGCGATAGTCCACGAGGTAATCTTCGACCAGCCGGGAAGTGAAGAAGGGATTGCCGTAAGGGAACACCGGGTTGCCAGTGAGGACGTACGCTCTCACGTACGGGAAGGCCGCGGGTACAGCAAAAATGCCGACGGCCATCGCAATCGCCGCCCAGCGAGCGCGGCGCGCGGCAACCGCCACGAACGGCAGCAGCGCTGCCGCTATCACCATGCCGCCTAATTTCCAACCGACACTCGAACCAAGCAGGAAAGCGCAAAGAAACAGCGAGCCCGAGGTCTTCTCCTGATGGAAGTCCCACAGCGCGCACACTGCGCCCACTGCAAGCGCCGCAGTGAAGTTTTCCACGAACATGCATCCCGTGACGAGTTGCGCGATTGGAGCAGAGGCGAACAAGGCTGCGAGCAGGAACGCAACACCGAGAGAAACGTAGCCGCGCGCGGCGTCGAAGATCAAGAACACGACCGTGCCGAACGTCGCCAGGTTCAGTAGCCGCGCGGCATATTCGCCACCGAGCACAGCGGCGGCCGCGTAACAGAAATCGGCACCCATCGGCGCAAGGGCCCAGATGTACTGGTGGAAATCAAAAGTGAAAACGTGATTGCGCGCAAAGTCCAGCGCGATGGCCAAATGCATGGCAAGTGCATCGCCCCCGGTTTCGGGCTTCCACACCAAAATCCATTGAGCCAGAAAGGCATAAAGGAACACGCCGAATCCCACGACGGCTCCCCAGGAGACTTGGTGGCGCGGTCTGAAGGTCTCGCGAAGATCGCGCCATAGGACGGGAAGGTCGCGCCAGCGGAG
>DASQDN010000458.1:0-1926 GCA_035634155.1 Bryobacteraceae bacterium
ACTGCTGGTAGAACTGATCGAAGAGATACCTTGCAGCGACGTAAACTCGCGCTCCAAAGGTGTGGCCACCGTGTTCGCCATTGTTTCCGGGCTTGCGCCCGGCTGGCCCACGTTGACGGAAATGGTTGGAAAGTCGATCGCGGGCAGGTCACTGACGGGGAGACCGAAGTACGCAATAACTCCGAAGAGACTGATCGCTGCCATCAACAACGTCGTTGTGATGGTGCGTCGGATAAAGAACGTCGTGATATTCATAGTGACCTGCGAAAGCTAATGTTGGAGTGCCGCCTTTTCCGTCCTGCCGCCGTCAGACCTGGGGCCGCCCGGCTTCCCGCCTTCTGACCCGCCACCGCTGATCCGAACCTTCGATCCATTCTTCACACGGACCTGACCTTCCACAATCACCCGCTCGCCCGCGTTCAGCCCGTTCTGGATGACCGTGAAATCATCATAAGACCGCGCCGTCAGCACCGTGCGTTGCTCCGCCGTCATGTCCGGCTTCACCACGAAGACGTAGTTGCCGGCCTGGGCCGTGCGCACAGCCGCCGTCGGAGCGACGATCTCGTTTGTGACCGCCAATTGCACGTTGACGTTCACGAACTGCCCCGGCCAAAGCTTTCGGTCCTGGTTGGGGAACCGGGCCTTCAACAGGATCGTCCCCGTGGATGCGTCCACTCGATTGTCGAGGAAGTCCAACACGCCCTGGGCAGCAGACTCAGGACCCGCGTTCTGAGGAATAGCCTGTACCTTCAACTTCCCGCTCGCCGCATAGCGCCGCAGGTCCGGCAACGACTGTTCGGGAACCGAGAATGTCGCGTACACCGGCGTGATTTGGTTAAGCGTCACCAGCACCTCGTTGTTCGCAGCTACCAAACCCGCCTTACGCAAGATTGTGCCGGCCTTGCCGGTGATGGGAGCGCGAATCGTGGCATACGACAACTGAAGGCGGGCATCGCCGAGCTTGGCCTCTGCCCCTTTGATCGCGGCCCTTGCGCTTTCGATGGTCGCGCGCGCCGCGCTGACGCCTTTTTCTGCCGCTAGCGCTGTGGTTTGAAACTGTTCGTTCTGTTCGCGGGCAATAATCCCGGCAGTGGCGAGTTGGTTGTAGCGCTCGGCTTGCGAACGCGCGTTCTTGGCGTTAGCCTGATCCCGCTCCAGCGCCGCCTCGGCCTGGGCGAGCGCCGCCCGGCGAGCTGCTACTTCGGCCTCCATCTCATTGATTGCTTGCTGGAACGGGCGTGGATCGATCTCAAACAGCACCTGACCCTGCTTCACGTCCTGCCCTTCCTGAAACAAAACCTTAGAGATCGGGCCGGATACCTGAGATCGCACCTCCACCGTGGAGAAGGCTTCGATGTTTCCGATCGCGCGAACGGCCAGAGGAACCGGCTGCTGCTTCACTTCGGCGACCACCACCGGACTCGGCGGGGCGCCTTTGCCCTTCCCTTTACCGGCGCCTTTCTCCGGTTCACCGCTCTGACAGCCGACCAGGACGAGTGCGAGGACAACTCCAGCGCACACGTCGACACTAATCCTATGGAGTTCCACCAATAGCAATGACGTTGAGAGTAGGACGGGTGTTACCCAGAGGTTAATAGGACTCCGACCACCCCTGCCGCAACGATCAGAAGCGGCTCGGGAAGCCCCTTCACCTTCCACAGAAGCACATAGGCGGAAAGCGCCAGCACAGCGGTCGGCCAGTCGAAGATAGCCCGCTTTCCCAACACGAAAGCCGCGCCTGCAATCGCCCCGACGGCCGCGGCCGTTACTCCGTCAACGAAAGCGCGAACGCCGGCATGAGCGGAAATCCTGCGAAAATACGGCGCGGGGAAGATCACCAGCAGGTAGCAAGGCAGGAATACGGCGATGGCCGCGGCCACCGCTCCAAGCGGTCCAGCGACAAGATGGCCAATGAAGGCGACCGTA
>DASQDN010000459.1:0-3386 GCA_035634155.1 Bryobacteraceae bacterium
CTGGTCGACTGCCGACTGGGCCTGCTGTTCACGGGCGCGAATCTGCTCGTCATCAATGCGGGCGACGATGTCGCCCGCATTTACCGTATCGCCTTCGCGTACGAGAATTTCTAGGATGCGGCCCGGCGCCTTCGATGCCACGGCTGCGTCGTCGCCTTCGATTCGCCCGGTCATCGTCAAGATGTTGGCGGGCGCGAGTGGCGGCGCAATGTAGCGGGTGTAGCCGAGGTACCCACCGGCCACGAGCACAACGACCAGGACGAGAAGGAGCAGTCTGCGTTTCATTTGCGTTTTCGGGAAGCGGCCGGTTTGGTTGTGGCTCTCAGACCGGCCAGCGTGAAATCCACGATGTGGTCGGCAATACGGTAGCGTTCCTTTGCGATGTCAAGCGTAGGTGATAGGCGCGCAATTAGTTCCCGGCCATAGAAGTAATGAATTACCTGTCCCATGAAGCTGTACACGCACAACCGCGTGATCTCCGCCGGCGCGGGATGGCCTATAATCTGGCCGATTATTTCGCACAGTTGCTTGTAGGTTGGCCGGATGGTTTCTTCCACAACGGTGTCGAAGGCTGGCGTGGGATTCACAATCTCCCGCGTCATGATCCGCAGATTGGCTTCCGGCTTATCGCCGTAAACCTTGTCGAACATACCGCGGACGAAGACACGAAGCGCTTCTTCCGGCTGCGGTGTGGCACGAACAGCGGAGCGAACCTTTAGCTGATAGTCAGGGCCGGTGGCATGCTTAAGGACTTCGGCGTATAAGCCCAGCTTGTCCCCGAAATGGTAATTAACGGCCGCGACATTCACTTCGGCCCGCGCGCAAATCTGGCGGATCGTCGCGGAGTCGTATCCGACCTCCGCAAAAACCGAGGTAGCGGCGTGCAGTAGCTTCGCGCGTGTCGCTTCGTCCTTAGGAGGCGGCCGTGACATCTAAACGGAAGTTTAAAACAGCTGTTTGAATTATGCAACGGGTATTTCGGACTCGCGACCACGCGCCGACCACTCAGCGCCCGCAAGAATGATCATCGACGCGAGAAAGCTCCAGAGGATGATCGTCACCGAGTTGATGAAGGGACCATACTCCTGTTCCAACTTCGCGCGCAGAAACGGCCAGGCGAGTAAGTTGACGTACTTCAACGCTTCCAGCGCAAACCCCACCGCGACCGACACCGGGATCACTTCGCGCCACGGAAGCCGTCGATTCGGCAACAGCCAGTAGATGAAGAAGAGCATCAGAATGGTGACTGGAATTGCCGCGGCCTTGAAGAACACGATACTGAGAACCGACGCCACGATTGAGTCGCCAAAGAATTGCGAGAGCGCCTGACGATTAGCGGCCGTAAACACAATCGACAGCAAGACCAATCCTCCGCAAAGAAAGATCAGTCCCATGCTCACCAGTTGATTCTTTAGAAAGCTTCGATTCTCGTGTATGCCCCATGCGCGATTCAGCGCAACCTCCAGCGGCTCGAACACTCCATTCGCGGTGAAGAAGAGGAGGAAAATCGACCCCATCTGCATAGGGCCTCGGCTGTTTACGGTGTAGCGAAGATTGCGCTCAATGAACGCGCCCATCTCGGCAGGAAAGTAATCCCGCAACGCGACCGTGATCGCCTCCACTGCCTCAGGCCAATGCAGCACGTGACGGCACAGCGACATCATCACGATCAGGAACGGGAAGAAGGACAGTAGCACGTTCGCCGCAATGGAGAACCCGTAGACGTGAACCTCGGTTTGCATCCAATATCGGACCGTAGGCGCACACGCCTGTCCAAGGCGAGCCACGCCGCCCGAGGTCTCCACTTGCCGCATAATCTAAGGATAGAAGAACCATGTCACATACACGCCGCCATGCCATCCAACTGATGGGCGCGGGCGCCGCCTCCGTACTCGCGGCAGCTACGCCCAAACTCGACAAACGCAGCTTTGGGAAGACCCAATCGGGAGCCGCCGTGGACCTGTACACGCTGACGAATGCTAACGGAATGGAAGCCTCCATCACCACCTACGGCGCGATCGTGACGTCGCTGAGGACGCCGGACAGGGCCGGCAAGATGGCCGATGTCGTCTTAGGGTTCGACACGATGCAGGGATATCTCAGCGATCATCCGTACTTCGGCGCCGTTGTCGGGCGGTATGGTAACCGAATCGCCAAAGGCCGATTTAGCCTGAGCGGCAAGGAATATAAACTCGCGACCAACAACGGACCGAACGCCTTGCACGGAGGCCTCAAGGGATTCGACAAGCAGGTGTGGCAGGCGCAGTCGATCGGCAACAATGGGCTCCGCCTGACGTACGTCAGCAAGGACGGCGAAGAAGGCTATCCGGGAACCTTGACGGCTACGGTCGAATACACCCTTACGGATGCCAATGAACTGAAGCTTGCCTACACCGCTACCACCGACAAAGACACGGTCTTGAATCTGACGAACCATTCCTACTTCAACCTGGCGGGCGAAGGCGTCGGCGACATCCTGGGTCATCGACTGCAACTTTTCGCCGATCGCTTCACACCAGTGGATGCGACCCTCATTCCCACAGGCGAGTTGAAGGCGGTCGCGGGAACTCCGTTCGACTTCCGGCAACCACATACCATCGGCGAGCGCATTGACGCCGCTGGAGACGAGCAGATCAAGTTCGGCGGTGGCTACGACCACAATTGGGTGTTGAACGGCGCCATGGGAACCTTGCGACCGGCCGCTCGAGTGAGCGAACCCAAGTCAGGAAGGGTGCTGGAAGTGCTCACGACCGAACCGGGCGTCCAGTTCTACACCGGCAACTTCCTCGACGGCACAATCAAAGGCAAAGGCGGCAAGGCGTACAACCGGCGCTACGGCTTCTGCCTGGAAACGCAGCACTTCCCGGACTCACCGAATCAGCCAAAGTTCCCGTCCACCGTGCTAAAACCCGCGCAGAAGTTTACCAGCAGCACGGTCTTCAAGTTCTCGACGGAGAAGTAGCGACACCAGCAGCCGCCGAGGCGTTTCCGTCCGCCTCGGCTTTCGCGCGTAGCTTCAGAAGGAACGCGATCACCGGCTCCTGGTCTTTCGGCGAGTACGTCACGCAATGGATGTTGAAGCGCGATGAGAGCGCTAGCGCCTGCTTGGCAGAATAAGCTTCGGTCTTCGGAATAAGCGCATAGTGCTTCCGGCCCGGCCTCCCAGTCAACTCGGCGGGAGCGAGCCATGCCTCGATTTCTTCCGCACTCGCTGCTACGAACACGGTGGTCTTATTGGTCAGGATCGCGGCGAGGAACCGGCGAAACTCCGCAATCTTAGCATTGGCCGCCTGAGCTTCGGAGGGCCAAACATGAAGCGTCTCCGGGCGTTCGAACATCCCGCGTAGCTTCATCCCGACGAATTGCCGCCGTAACAAGGCTCCCAA
>DASQDN010000460.1:0-5705 GCA_035634155.1 Bryobacteraceae bacterium
GCGATTTTCAAGGGGAGCAAGGATATGGCCGTATCTTCGATCAGAGTGCTGATCCCCTGTATTGGGATTTCCGGATCGACATCGCGAATTGCGCCGCGAATCAGGCGATGCGTCTCGGTCGGCGTGCCGTCCATTTTGACAAGCAGCGTCAACTGCGCGCTGTAGCTTTGGGCCAGCGGCCGATATACGAAAGGCTTCGGCTCCTCGATCAGGCTCACGTACTTGCTGTCCCGCGCCAAGCCAACTACTTCGAGCCAGGGCCCGAACGGATTCTTCTCGTCATAGTTGAACGCGTGCATGCGCTTGCCGATCGGGCTCTCGCCCGGCCATAGCCGCCGCGCTAGCGTCTCGTTCACGATGGCAACATCGGGCTTCCCGTTATGATCCCTGCCATCGAAATCGCGTCCCGCGAGCAGCGGAATTCCGAGAGTTCGAAAATGCCCTCCGCTGACAGCGTTGCTGTAGGCAGACTCCAGCCGCCCCCACTGGCTGGGCAGCGGTGGCTGCTGGCCATCTTTCATCAGCGTAACGGTGTTGTTGGAGAGCATCATTGGAACGAGTTTCACGATGTTCGCCGAGCGGACACCGGGCTGCGCCTGCACCCGCTCCAAAGCAGACTCCACGAACCGCGCACCCTGTTGGGGATCAAAGCCCCGCACACTCAAGTCGAGAGCCGCAGTCAGCACTCCGTCCACATTCAGGCCGCGATCAAGCGTTCGAGCGTCGAACAAACCTGCCAGCAGCGCCCCGCCGGTCGTCAACAACAGGACCGACATCGCCACTTGCGCCATCATGAGTCCGGCGCGGAGCCTCGACTTTCCTGGGCCGCCGGATGCGGAACGTTCCTTGAAAGCATCCGCCAGTTCCAACTGCGAGAGCCGTAGGGCCGGGGCCAGGCCGAACAGAAGTGTGGTCAACATCGCAGCCGCCGCCGAGAAGGCGGCCACCCGCCAGTCCACCGCGAGTCCCAAGCCCAGCGGGATCGGCGTCGGCAAGGCGGCTATGGCCGAATCGATCAGCCGCAACGCCGCAGTGGCCAATCCGAATCCACAGACTGCGCCGGCGATGGCAACCAAGACACTCTCCGTGAGGAACTGTACGATCAAACGCGATCGGCCAGCGCCCAGCGCCAGCCGTGTAGCGACCTCGTTTGTGCGGGACGAGCCGCGAGCCAGAAGCAGCGTGGCAAGATTCACGCACGTCACCAGCAACAGCATGCCCGTGAGCACCGAAAGTAATCCGACGAAGACGGTCGCGAAATTCTCCAGTTCGCCGAGCGTCGCCGCGGGATAGACGGACACGGGCCGCGGGTCCTGGCCGACGGCTCTCTCGAAGGTCGCAGCGACGCGCATCAGGTCTGCCCTCGCTTGCTGCGGCGACACGCCTGGCTTAAGCCGGCCGATCATGTGTCCGGACCGATTGTCGTTGCGCGGCGCGGCCATGCCGGGCCCGTTCCACGGAATCCAGAGCTCGGGCGCGAAGGGAGCGAACGTGGCTTCGAAGCCCTCCGGCGCGATGCCAACGATGGTGTACGGGTTCCCGTTGATCCGAATGGTGCGTCCAACGGCTTCGGGATCAGAACCAAATCGCTTCCGCCAACCCGCCTGGCTCAGCACAGCCCCCGGGGCGTCTTCTTCTCGTGAACCGATCCATCGCCCGCGAGCGATGGGCGCCCGCAGCGTTTCAAAGCAATTTGCGCTCACGGTCATGGCCGAGGCACGCTCTGCTTCACCGCCGGTTCGCAGGCTAATGGGCGCCATTTGAAAGAGGGCCAGGGATTCAAACGCGCCGTTCTGCTGGCGGTAGGACTCGTAGTGACTCCAACCCACGTTGCTGTAGCGGCCCTCATAGGCGCGCACCACCCTGGCGGGATCGCCAATGGGCGGCTGGCGGAGAAACAAGGCGTTGGCCAACGCGAAGATTACGATATTAGCGCCGATGCCCACTGCCAGGGAAAGCACCCCTGTCAGCGTGACGCCGAAGCTCTTCCGCAACATCCGGATTCCGAATTGTGCGTCGCGAGCCAGGTTCTCGATGACCGGAAGTCCGCGTTGATCACGATATGTTTCCTTCATGGCGTCGATGCCTCCCACAGCGATTCGCGCGGAGCGTAGGGCCTCGGCCCTGGTCATGCCCGCACGCACGTTGTCTTCCACGTGCATTTCAAAGTGACTCGCAATTTCCCGGTCGAGTTCGGCATCTCTTTGCGCGCGGCCCCGGAGCCCCGCCAATCTCGCGCCCAGGCTCCGCCACCGTCTCATCCCTCAGCCCCTTTCACCTTTAGGAAACGAGCCAGAATGTCGGTCGCCCGTTCCCACTCACCGGACTCGCGGGCGAGGTGCTTTCGGCCGGCCGCCGTCAGCTTGTAGAACTTGGCCCGGCGATTATTTTCCGAAGCGCCCCATTCCGCGGCGATGAAGCCTTCTTGCTCTAGCTTGAGCAGCGCAGGGTACAGCGTCCCGTAGTTGAGGAGAATTTGCTCGCCGCTGATCTGCTCGATCCGCCGGGCGATCCGGTATCCGTGCAACGGCCCCAGCGCGTCCAAGGTCCGGAGGACCATGAGCGACAGCGTGCCGTGCCAGACCTCTGCCTTAGGCTTGGTTTCTTTCATATGGCGTACCCATATCAATGTACCGTTCTTCATATGGCTACGCAATAGGAGCTTTGAAAGTTCCCCTTGAATCCAGAAAGCCGCCGAGAATGCGGGAGGATGCCATCGCATCGTTCTCCGTTAGGGCAGACATCCCAAGCCGAGACGGAGTCAGCGGGCGATGAGCCACCTGTCAGGAACCGCTTTTGCTTACTCCGGGAATGATCAAACTCGCGGGAAACGGCGCAGCGTAGAGTTTCTCAAGACTGCCCGATGACCAAGCTCTCACGCGCAGCTTCTACAACCGCCTTGGTCACTTGCTGCAACGAGTTGATTTCCAGAATTCGCTCCATCTGGGTGAGGAGCCGATTCAGCAGGCGAAAGTTTCCGCCGGTAATTCGGATGATCGCCGCTACGGCATCTTCAGCCCACGGCTGCACAGGCAGATTCACATCTGCGGGCGTCCAATGCTGCTCCAATAACTGGCGGATCTCGGTCGTCCCCAATGGGCGAAACTCATGCACGAATCCAATTCGTGAATAGAACTGCGGATAACGCGCCAGGCGCTTCTCCAGTCCGGGCATGCCGATCAGAATCAGCCCCATTTGCCCCTCGTCGAAGATGGCCCTGACTTGTTCGAGGCTCGCCATGCGCAGGCGGTCCGCCTCGTCAACCAGCATGAGCGAAGTCGGATCGGGGATCTGTGCTTCCTTCCTGACGTATTCCTTTGCAACCTCGCCGTAGGTTGGCTGGAGTTCCGGGATCGGTTCCCGCAGCCAATCGTGTTTGTACAGCATCGTTGCTTGATGTTCCTCATCCCTTTGACGAATGGATTCCAACCGTTCTTCCTTCTCCAGTCTCACCGGACGTCTTGCCAATAACTTCAGCGTTTCGCGGGCTCGCCCCACCTCGCTGCTGATTGAGCCAGGCGTGTTCACAACGGAAGGAGTGTAGAAGACCGTGGCCGGCGCAGGACCTTCAAGCCGCGTACCGCTCCAAGGATCAGTAGCCCGGACCACATCCCATCGACTGTAGCTCCGCGCTGAAAGGGTCTTCCCGACCCCCGGTGCTCCGTAGCAAAGTCCGATGTATCGGTACCGGCGGCAGGCATCACAGAACTCTGTGAACCGCCGATGCCCAAGCGTTTCGACTAACGTGGACTGAGGGCGGTCACTCGTTCCGGTATCGCTTGAGGGTGGTTGCCGCCCGGTTTTCTGGCTTATCTGATGCTGGTGGCTCATCGATGTTCTCCGTGATTTCCCCGCGCTTCAGGTCAAGCAGCGTATTCACGGCGGCTTGGCGGTCCCGAAGGACGCCACGCAGTTCCCGCCGTCGCCGGTTTCGGGCGCGAAGAATTTCACGGAGCGGGACGGTCTCACCTGCGAGTTCAGCACAGATGGCGCGGCACAAAAACTTGTCTTCGTGGAAGATGCGGATCTCTGCCATGTCCCTCGGGTCAACCCGCAGGGTGACCGTTTCCCCAACGTATGCCGCCAATGTTGTTGAGATGTAGCGGAGGCTTTGGAAGTGAATCCCATCGGCCCGGACCTGGCGTGCCTTGGCCACCTGGATCAGCAGTAGGTCGAGTTGTTCCAGCGAGTCCGGCATCCGCGGCAGGAAACCATTGGCCTCCCAACGTTCGACGGGTAGCATCTTCGTTTCCGCATTTTCGCGGCGGTGGTACACGTCCAGCAGGAAGGCGCGAAACCTCGTGTCGAACTCTGCCAGCGTCAGCGTTGGTTTTCCACGCACAACACCGCCAGCCGGAGCATAGCCTTCCAACCCACATAGGAACATCTCGTTCACAGTCGAGAAGAACCGTTCGATGCGGCCTCTGCCCCTGGGCTTGCCAGGAATCGAGAACACCAGCCGTATTTTCAAGTCCGCGCCCACCTGTTCCAGATGTTGAGACGTGAAGTCACTCCCATTGTCCGTGTAGAGAATGTCAGGGATGCCGCACACGATCCAGCGCGAGTCCTCTTTGCGCCAGATCGCCTGACGCAGCGCCAGAGATGTGTGCAGCGCGGACGGGTCTTCGAACGAGAGGAAGTACCCGCGACAGCGCGGCTGTGATCGTCGATCACGGTGGTGAGCCACGGCTTGGCAGCCGCACCGTCGGGACGAATCAGCAGAATGTCGAGCGGCGTGTGATCGGCTTGCCAGATCGCGTTCGGCCCATCCGCTTCTCGTCGGTGCACCAGCTCGAATGCGTTGCTGTATGCCTTCGTCCCGTCATGGGCGAGAGTAACGAGATCGGCGGGCAACGCGGCGACGATACGATACACAAGCCAGTAACTCGGCGGCTCCTCCCCCAAATCTTGTGCCAGCCGCCTGGCTTGACGGCAAAGCGCTGCAACTGGAAGCGGCGGCTTCTGTAGGGCGATGCCTTCGATGGCCTCCTTGAGCTTGGCCGACATCTCGCGGTGCTGGCCCGCGTCTGTTCGCCTCTTTCGCGCCAAAGCAGTCAACCCAAACTGCCGATACAACGACACCCAGCGTTGAGCGGTTCGGAACGGGATTTCAGCCGCCACCGCGACCGCCTTTAACGGGCGGTCATCCTCCAAATGAGGTTGAAGCTGGCGGAACCGATCAAGGGCGAGCTTTCGGGCCTCTTCCGTGAGCCCTGCCAATTGGTCCATACTCGAAGAGTACGCCAAATAGCGTGCAAAGTTCTACGCCAAATAAATTGCAAAGTGACAGCAAAACTGCCCGCCCCCCTGCCGACGCAAAGTATGTAACATAACGTCCTTTATGATGCATACTCAAAATGTCAGCTTCTGCGCAGGGGAGCGTGTCACTTTTCAAATTATCTGGCGCAGGAATTTGCACGCTATTTGGCGTACTCTCGCAGTATGGATCAGTTGACGGAACTGCCAGAGGACGCTCGCAAGCTCGCCTTCGATCGGTTTCGGTTGCTTCAACTCATCTGGAAAATGACGGGCCTTTGAAGGCGGTCGCGGCGACCGCGCGAGTCCCGTTCCGAACCGCTCAACGATGGGTATCGCTGTACCGGCAGTTCGGGTTGGCGGGCCTTGCGAGAAAGAAGCGAACCGACAACGGCCAGCACCGCGACATTTCGGCCAAACTCAAGCAAGCGATCGAAGGCATCGCTCTA
>DASQDN010000461.1:0-1715 GCA_035634155.1 Bryobacteraceae bacterium
ATCACTAGGTAGATCACGCGGGGTACTTCGTTGTGTACTCCGAGCACGCTGGTGAGATCATCGGCGGCGTGAACCACCCGCAGGTGAAAATTCTGTTCGATATGTATCATCAACAGATCTCGGAAGGAAACATCATCAATCACATCGATCAGTATTATGACTTAATTGGCTACTACCAGACCGGTGATGTTCCGGGCCGTCGCGAGCCGTATACCGGCGAGATGAATTACCAGAACATCTTCCGTCACCTGCACAAGAAGGGCTATAAGGGACTGATCGGGCTGGAGCACGGAATGTCGCAACAGGGACAGGCCGGCTTTGACAAAGTCGTCGAGTCGTACCGGCAAGCGGACAACTTCCAGATATAAGTTCGCTAGCCCCAGTAGCTGCGGTCGAGGCTGCGATACTGCACGGCCTCAGCTACATGCTTGGCCATCACACACTCGGACCCGCCGAGGTCCGCGACCGTCCGCGCTACTTTCAGAATGCGGTCATGGGCGCGGGCGGAAAAACTCATCCGGCGCACCGCCATCTCGAGGGTGCGTTCGCCGGACTCGTCCAGTGCCGCATACTCGCGCAACAGCTTGGTCGGGATGTGGGCGTTGTAGAAGCCTCGCAGGCGCTGCCGCTCGCGTGCTGATTCAACCCGCGCTCGCATCTCGGCCGAAGACGCGCCCGCCGCCTTGGAGCGCAGTTCCTGATAAGGCACCGCCGGTACCTCGATGTGAAGATCGATGCGATCCAGAAGCGGTCCGCTGATCTTGCCGAGGTAGCGCTGGATAATCGCGCCAGTGCAACGGCACTCTTTCGTCGAGTCCCCGTAGAAACCACAGGGACAGGGATTCATAGCGCCGACCATCATAAATCGCGACGGAAAGCTCAGCGTCATGGTGGCTCGCGCCAGCGTCACTGCATGGTTTTCCAAAGGCTGGCGGAGTTGCTCCAGCACGTTTCGGGGAAACTCCGGCATTTCGTCCAGGAAGAGCACGCCATTATGCGCCAGACTCACTTCGCCGGGCCGTGGAATGCCCGATCCGCCCCCAATCAGTCCCGCATCGGAGACCGAATGGTGTGGCGCTCGGAAGGGCCGATCCCAAACCAAGCCGGCCCCCTTCGGAAGCACTCCCGCAACGCTATGGATCTTAGTGGTCTCCAGCGCCTCTTCGAACGTGAGTGACGGGAGAATGCCTGCAAATCGCTTCGCAAGCATCGTCTTCCCCGAGCCCGGCGGCCCCACCATCAGCACGTTGTGCCCACCGGCAGCCGCAACCTCCAAAGCCCGTTTAGCCGTCGTCTGCCCTTTTACGTCCGCGAAGTCGACCGAGACGTCATCGTGCCGGGCGCCGGCCTCTTTCGGCGCAGCGATGGACTGGAATTCGCGCGTGCCGTTCACCAGCGCCACCACTTCCGTCAAATGCCCGAGCCCGTATACGCGGATCCCTTCTACCACGGCGGCTTCCGAGGCGTTCTCCGCCGGGACCACCAGATTGGCGATGCCCAGCTTCCGAGCGCACGCCGCTACCGGCAAAGATCCACGCACCGGCCGGAGGCTTCCATCGAGCGACAACTCGCCTAGAAGCAGGAAGCGTTCCACAGATCCCGCCACACCCATCGCGCCCAGAATCCCGAGCGCCATCGGCAGATCGAACCCTGCGCCCTCTTTCCGGACATTGGCAGGAGCGAGGTTGATCGTCACGCCCTTGTTCGGATAGCCG
>DASQDN010000462.1:0-2627 GCA_035634155.1 Bryobacteraceae bacterium
TGGCGCGAAATCCGCCACCAGGTGGAGGAGCATGAGTCATCCGCTGATACCGAGTTCACGCGCTTGACTCACTCCTATTCGCTAACGCGCCATGAATACTGGCTTGTCCTGCTCTGCGCGGCTGTGGAGCGATACCCCGAAGCAGCGGTGTCCATCGGCATCATGATGGATGAGCAGCACGTACACCTGATGACGCCCATGTCGTTTGCGCAACTGTTGCATGCGGCATGCGGAGTGACGTTGGATGAAGCGCTTTGTGTTGCTCTCGGTGGCGGGACGGCCGCTCGACTCGGGCTGCTTGAGGTTGCAGATGCTCCGCAAGGTCGGCCGTTATCGCATCAGCCGTTGCGCATCACTCCCGCAGAATTACGCGCCCTGCTCGCTCATGGCAGCCGCACAGATCGCGTTCTGTCGCTCGAAGCACAGGTAGAGCCGGCATACGACCACACGCTGCTCCAAGTCGCCTCCAATCTCCTGGAACAGTGCCGAATGATCTCACTGCGAGGCGCGCCGCCGAGGGCTTTGAACCAGTTCGCGCATGATCTCGCCGCCCATCTGCGAGTTGAGTTCCGTTACGTTCCCGTCGGGGACGGCCCGCTGAATCTGACGTCCGCGCTGCGAATGGGGGACGTTCTGCCGATCGTCGACTTAGCCGGCTCCACGCAAACGTCGCGTCAACTTCGCACGGCTCTGCTCGATGCGCGGACAACGCTGCGCCGGGTTGTGGTGTTGGCGCCCGAAGGCTTTTCGGACTCGGAGATTCCCTCCATCAGTGTGCCGCGCTTGGACTGGGTGGAAGCGGAACGCATCTGGCGGGCGGCATCGGGGGATGCGGTTGCAGCCCGTACGCTCGCATCGCGCTTTCGTGTGAGCCATGCCGAGGCTGTGCTGGCGTGCCGCCATGCCGACCAGATCGCGTCGGCGCGTCCTTGGATAACCGAGCCACGAAAACGCGAACGGCTGATCGCGGAGCAGGTGCTGGAAGAGGGCTCACGCCGCATGGGTCGTCTGGTGACACATTTACGTTCCCGGGCAACACTCGCGGACCTGGTTGTTCCCGAAAACCTGCGTACCCAGCTTCACGACATCCTCAACTGGCAGCGTCATACCTCGCGTGTCTTCGGCGAGATGGGGCTTGGCAAGCAGACACCCCTGGGTCGCGGACTCACCTGTTTGTTTTCCGGGCCGCCGGGCACGGGTAAGACCTTTGCGGCCCAATGTATCGCCAACGAACTCGGCCTGAACCTGTACCGCATCGACCTGAGCCAAGTGGTCTCCAAATACATCGGCGAGACAGAGAAAGCGCTGGCTACTGTCTTTGACGAAGCTGACGCAGGACATGGCGTGCTGCTCTTCGATGAATGCGACGCGCTCTTCGGCAAGCGATCGGAAGTGAAGGATGCGCACGACCGCTACGCCAATATCGAAGTCGGCTATCTTCTGCAGCGCATCGAAACCTATGATGGTGTGGCGATACTGGCGACTAACCTGCGAAGCAATATGGATCCGGCCTTCGTTCGCCGCATCCGCTTCATGCTGGACTTCCCAATGCCAGATACGGCCATGCGCCGCCAGCTGTGGGAGCAGTCGCTGCCCGGCAAGGATTATCGCGATCCGGCTTTAGACCTTGATGTCTTTGTCGAGCGTTTCCGTGTATCGGGCGGTTCGATACAGAACATCAGTCTCGCGGCGGCCCATAGCGCTGCTGCTACGCCGGATGGAAGGATCACTATGCGACATCTTGTGCGCGCCACGTACCGCGAACTGGAGAAGTCGGGACAAAGCCGCGAGCGGTCGGCGTTCGGGCCCCTTGCTGATCTTCTTCCAGCGGAGGTTGCATGACGAAGCTCACGTTGGAAATCGGCGAAGTAGTGGTGCTCGCCGAAGCCGAACGCGCCCAACTCATCCAGGCCGAACCCGCTATTCAGGAAGCGTTCCGTTTGCTCGGCCAGAGGCTGGACCGAACTCCCTTCGGCCAATTCGGTGAAGCCCGGACATTTGCGTTGGAACGTGTTGAGCTCAGCGCGTTGCCACTGGACGAACTCCTTTCGCCGCGCGGCGCCGAGCGGCTTGCGGACGAGTTGTACCAGCGACTGCTGAAGGAGCACTCGTGGCAGAAGTGAACTACTTGCGCGGCGCGTTTATCGCATATGAGCCGGGAGGGTATCCGGACAAGAAGCGTGTGGTGCCCTTCCGTTTCAACCCCGAAGCGTTATCGCGCCAGATCACGGTTGAGCAGGGGCAGGGCGGGGGAGCCGGCGCCGAGACTGCCCCTCCGCCCGCCGGAGGAAGCGCTCCAACCGAGCAAGGCGCCGATGCCTCCTCAGGCTCTATCAAGGAAGGCTTCACAGTGCAGATCCGTGTCGATCTTGCCGATCGCGTTGAAGGCGCAACCAAGCTGCCGAAGGAGCTTGGCATCGCTCCTGAGATTGCCGCGCTCGAAGAGCTACTGCAACCGGTGCAGTCGGAAAGCGAAGCGCCATCGGATGGCACCGAGCCGACCAAGGCCCGCCCGCAGCGATGGACAGTGCTCTTCATCTGGGGACGCAAGCGCGTATATCCCATTCGCATCACGTCCATCACGATCAACGAAACCATGCATAACGCCGAGCTTAATCCGGTGCGGG
>DASQDN010000463.1:0-6044 GCA_035634155.1 Bryobacteraceae bacterium
AGATGACGAAGCGCCGGATTTCACCGATAAAATCCGGCCTGAGCACGACGACTAGTCGGAACTGTAACTCACTTCACTGCGACGAAGATCTCTGGAAGCCATAAACAGAAGACCCGCGGAAATCGAAAATAACGACACCACTGCGACAGGACCTGAGACCGGATCGACAACCCCGCCGATCAAGGCGCCCTCGCTGTGAAAGCCCGGGTCGACTGGTGTCATCGAGCGCAGGTAATAGAGAATACTGATGATCTTGAGCCAGCCCGGTAGCAGTATGTTGGCTGACTCCCAAGCCAGGAGAAGCACTGCCGGGATGATCGGGTTCTTGTACCTGACGCCCATCCAGGTAAACAGCGCGCCGTAAGCCATGCACCCGAGAGCTGTAATGCTGAGGTAAGCCAGTAGATGTCCGACCCCCGGTCCATCGAAGAGGAACGCGCGAAGCTCATGGCTGGGATAGTGCGCGTACATACCCGCAAATATGAGGGCGATGCTCCCGCAGAAGAAGAACACGGCGGTGACGAGGCCCGCCAGATACTTACCCGCGACCAGAACCTCACGCTTCACCGGCGCGAGGAAATAATAGTGCAAAGTGCGTTCCACTACCTCACCACGAAAAAGGTACGTGAAGATTCCGACGCATCCAAAGAAGACGGCTGGTCGAAGGAAGAACGCCAGGAAGAGCCCGGCGAGGATCTCAGTGTCCTTGTTCAAAGGATGACTGCCGATTTCGCCACCCCTCATCGTAACGAACGAGTGCAGCCAGACAATAGCCACGGGCAGCAGCGCCAGCAGATAGATCCAGAATCCCCGCTTCGTAATGAAGTTCTTGCGCAACTCCACGGCGAAGATGCTGGCCGCTTGAGTGCGCCATAGCTGCGACCCTTTGGTGCGCGGCGCGGGCATGGCGAGCGTGCTCATTCGCCGCCTCCTTCCGATCCGATCAGATATTGATAGACAGCGAGGACATCGTCATCGGCGGGCGCTACCGACTCCAGTCGAATGTTGTCCTCCAGAACTATGCGATTGAGGGAGAGATAGAAGGCGTCGGCATCGCGAGTGCGAATCAACACACCATGGCCGCGATGCCCGTCCGCCTCCACCAGTTTGGCCTCCACCACGGTTTCCAGTTGAAAGGCGCGGGCAGCCAGCAGAGCGGGCCGGTCGCAGCGCACCAGGATTTGCATCGGGTGCTCTTTGACTTCTTCGCGCACGCCGCGAATCTTGCCTTCCGCCACAACGTATCCGTAGCTCAGCAGGATTACGCGATCCGAGATCTGATCGACTTCATGCAAAATGTGACTGGAGATGATAACGTGCAGGCCTTCTTCACCGAACTGCTGGAAGAGCGCCATCGTCTCAGCGCGAGCCATTGGATCCAGGCCATTGAGCGGCTCATCGAGCACAATCACCGAAGGCCGATGCGCGATCGATTGCGCCAGCCGTATGCGCTGGCGCATACCTTTGCTGTAGCCGGCCACTTTGCGATCGGCCGCCTCGAGCAGGTTCACGCGCCGGAGCGCATCGTGCGCGCCTTGGCGAACGTCTGCCGGCGGATAGCCGTGCAGCTTCAGCGCATACTCGACGAATTGGCGGCCCGTGACTCCCTTGGGGAAAGAATCGAACTGAGCGCAGTAGCCGATCTCGCGGAAGAATCGCTCCGGATCATCTGGCGTGAGACCGAGGACGCGGACATTGCCGCATGACGGGCGGATCAGGCCTGTGACCAGGTTCATCAAGGTCGTCTTGCCCGAGCCGTTCGGTCCGACCAGGCTAGTGATACCCGGAGGGATGGTAAGGCTGACGCGATTGACGCCCAGCACATCGCCATAGAACTTGCTGACGTTAAGAAACTCAACCGTCTGGTCTGAGCTGACGTTGGCGGGCTGATCCACCACCGTGTCTTGTTTTGGCTCCACTGCGACGTTCACGATACCACCTCTTTTGCTCGCAGCCGCCGGTTCAACAAAAGGATGCAAGAGCCGAAGACCAGCGCGATCATCGTCCAGGCCATGTATTGGGGGACCTCATCGCCGCGGCGGACATTGAAGAGCTCTCCGAAGATGGTGCTCTTGGCGGGAAGCTGCAGCATGTTGGCCCAGATCATTCCGATTACGTAACCGAGGCTGAGGATGTTGCCGGCCCGCGTGGAGAGGACTTCGTTGACCATCGCGCCAGCGGCCGAAGAGATAAAGAAGACGCCGAATAGCAGCGCGCTTGCGGCGAGCTTCCACTTCACCCACGCCGACAGCGCCACGGCCATCAGGGATAGCATTCCGATCCAGATCCACGACCCTGCAAAGATCGCCCATGCCCAGTGCGCGTGATCCCAGCCCCATCCGCCGCCCTGTACGCCGGCTTGAAAACTGAACAACAGCAGGCCGGGAACCCAGGTGATGCAGGAAAGAGGGATAAACAGGACAGCCATCTTGCTCAGTACATATTCCGTGCGTGAGATTGGCCGGCATAGGTAGAGAGGAAGCGCGTTGTTGCTGAGATCGGGTGAGATCAGGCCCGGGCCGGCGTACGCGGTGAGAAGAAATGCGTATGCGCCTTGCACGGAGAGAAACGCAGCGAAGAAGTCCCCGTCGATGGGCAGCAGATTCGACGGGCTGATGCGCATCGCTTCCAAAGCTCCCAGATTGTGGTGGAGATAGATGATGGCCGCGGCGAACAATGGAAAGATGAGGGACGCGACCATGAAGCCAATGAGCAGCCGCGACTCGAACAACGTTTCCAGCGCATAGCGAGCAGGCACGAGGAACCGCGACCAGTCCGCCGTCAGCCGCCCTTCGTACGGTTTGTAGTTACGCTTGTACACTGCCATTGGCGGCTGGTACCTCCATTGCTTTCAGGAAGATGTCTTCCAGGGAATCGTGCCGGTGGTTTAAGCGGCGAATCTGAACATTGCGCTCGGCCGCGAGCCGGTAAAGGTCAGCCACGGAAAGGTCATTGTTCAGGACCATCTTGAAGTGGCCTTGCCCGAGGTCGGCAAAGTCGCAGCCGAGTCCTTCGATCGCTTCGGCGAAGTCACCTTCGCGCCCGTAGGTCTCAAGCTCAATGAAGTTGAGGTTGGAGCGCCGCTCCTTCTCCAAGTCGCAATAAGCCGCGATGTCGCCGTCCTTCAGGATCAGTACCTCTTCGCAGCATTCCTCCACATCGCGCAGTAGGTGCGAGGAGATCACCAAATGAATGTCGCGCGTATCGCGGATCTCGCGAATCAGCTTAATCATGCGGACGCGCGCGGCGGGGTCCAGGCCATTGGTCGGCTCGTCGAGAAAGATCAGCTTGGGCCCATGGGCAATCGCTTGGGCCAGCTTGGCCATCTGCTTCATGCCAAGCGAATACGTGCCCAGGTTGCGGTACCGTGCTTCGCCCAAGCCGACGTAGTAGAAAGCTTCGTGGGCACGCTCCAGAGCCTCTTCCGAAGGAAGGCCGCTTAGTTCAGCCATCATACGGACGAAGCGTACGGCTGTCATATCAGCGATGAAGGAATCATTCTCCGGCATGTAGCCGATCAGCCGGCGCAGCGTGCGGGCATCGGTGCGAATGTCTTTTCCGAAGATGCGGGCGGTCCCAGAAAGCGGAGTGTAGAAGCCGAGCAGAGTGTTAATGAGAGTTGATTTGCCCGCGCCATTGGGTCCCAAGAGCCCAATGGCTCGCCCGGAGAGCGAGCCATTCAGGCCTTTGAGGATGGTGCGGCTTCCGAGCCGCACCACCAGGTTGTCTAGTTCGATGACCGGCGCCATGTACTTTACCGATACGCGCGCAGCGTCTTCGCTGTTCGGTCTTTTTTAGCGGCCGCAGTGTGGTACTGACCGTGAAGCATCGGGGCAAAGGCGGTCTGCATCAGCAGGTCCATGGAACTGCCATAGGTGGTCACCTGAATCCGATCCTCCAAGGCGTACGCAGCGATCAGCGTCGGACCGATCTTCTCAACCATGTCACGAGCGCCCTGATCTTCGGGCACAACCTTGGACAGCAGCTTCAGCGATTCTTCCGCGTTCTGATAAACGATCGCGGAGAAATTCGCATTTTGATCGGTGGGCAGCAGGCGACGGAAGACACCGGAGGTATCCAGCCGCATGCCGGCGTCGCGATTCCGAATGGCGGAGGCCACCAGTTCCTTCGTCGGAGCGGCGATCATGTAGCCGTCGCGATACGTGTAGTACGCGCTGAACGCGCTACCGGCGGCGCTGGTCAACCGATGCATCGGAATGCCTTGGCTCGAGGTTTCGGACTCGAGCTTCAGGTCGCGGCCGGTCTCGCCGGCACGCCGCATCTCAGCATTCGCGGATGCCACCATCTTGGCAATCGCCTGTTGGAGCCGGTCGGGCTGATTCACTTCCAGAATCAGCTTCCAGGATGGCGTGGGAAGCAGCGGACCGTCGATGGCGAAGGTGACTTCGGACCCGAGCGCCGCAGCGATGTCTTCCCGGAAGCTCACACCCAACGCTTGTTGCATCTGTTCCAACTCGGAGCGATTGTTCGAACCGCCGGCTTCGATGATCGCAATCAGCTCCTCGATCATCAGCCGCGGATCCTTGGTGATGACGGATGTCGCGAGCTGCGCTCGGGACGACACATAGCTTAAACCGCCCATCGGTCCCGGAGCAGCCAGCCACGATGCCAGCCCTTGACGCGGTCCGTCGAAGTTAAGAACGGCCGAGTGCTGCGTCTTATTGTTGAACGTCTCCTGTTCGACGACAAGGTAGCGAACACCATCCGCTCCGGCACGGGACAGCATGGCCCGCTCGGATTCCTTGGTTTCGCCCCGGATCATGCTCTGCAGGTCGACCCCGAAGAGAATGCCGGTTCCTTCACGGAAGGCCTGGCTGATCCGTTGCCCGAACGGCGTCGAAGCAAATCCGGTATTACCTGCGAGAGCGCTCTCAACCAGGGCCGGATTGGAGCCGAAAGCTACGCGTTGGCCGCGAATGACAACTGCCATGCCGTGCGGACCGATGGAGGGCATAGGCTGGTCCCCTTCCACGATTTGCAGCGCCGCGTCGCCGCCAAACGCTTTTCCTTCCTTTTCCAGGAACTCCTTCAGTCCCGGGCGGTGCACGTCGGCGATGCCGACCATTTCCTGATGGCTGCCCGCCGCTACCATCGCGACAACAAACTCTTCACCCATGTACTCGGTGAGCTTTGCCATACGGTCAACGAACTCATTCACCTTGGGATTGGAGGCAGCGCCTGCGCGGCGCAATTCGGTCGTCATCAGCCGCTGGGCGTCTTCGAAAGAGTCACGCAGGTTGGGCACGCTCAGGAAGACAACGGCGTTGGCGGGTACCTGGTCGAGCAGCGGGCTTACGAAGCGTACCCCGGGCATCCGGACCTTCTCCACGGATTCCTTAATGGTCGCCATGTCCTTCAGCATCTTGAGATGTTCGGGGGCATTGCGGCTCCACGCGATCTCCTGGTCAATGGGCACTGCGGCGACGGATCGATGCGTGGCAAGCTGGTCGCCGGAATGCAGGACCTTGTCGCTGTGTTCGAACTCGACGATTACTTCGCCTTCCACCACAGAGACGCGGGTACCTTTCGAGCCGCGATTAACGGAAAAAACGGTTCCAGTGACAGCGACGCGCGTGTCCCCGGTGGCCACATATAGGTGGCCCTGGCGACGCTTGGCCGCTTGCACGATGACTGCGCCGCGGTTCAGATGAACCGTCAGATCCCGCCGCGCAGCGGAAACGCGGAACTCGGCGCGCTCGCCGACTTCCACGACCGAGCCGTCCATCAACTTCACGACTGCGCGCGATCCGGCGGCAGTGCGCAGCACTTCGCCTTCTTCCAGCGCCGTCCCGGGCTTCACTGTTTGCAGGGCTGCGTTCTGCACGCGATATACGTTTCCGTCGGCCGCCTGCACGGTGGCGCGGCTGCCGCCCGGCGCTGGAGCAAACTGCTCATACCCGTACCGTCCAAACAGCAGCACCATGGCGCCGGCGGCTGCCACGGACAACCACTTGCCGCGCGTCATGCGGCGAACCGGCATCTCCACCACTTTGGCCGCGCGCTCGGGCTCGCCGAAGGCGATC
>DASQDN010000464.1:0-2901 GCA_035634155.1 Bryobacteraceae bacterium
AATATACGAAAGCCGGCTAACCCGGCATCCGGCGCATCGTCTCAAGGCGCATATGCCGACCATCGCTCGGGATCTTCGCCTCGCTCTTCGCACCTTGGGGCGGAGCCCTGGCTTTTCGGCCATCGCGGTGCTCGCGTTCGCGCTCGGCATCGGAGCCAACAGCGCCATTTTCAGCGTTGTCAACTCCGTACTACTGCATCCCCTTGCTTATGCCGAGCCCGAACGCCTGGTAGTCGCCGAACATGCCGGACCGAGCCCCGTCGCCCCGGCAACCTTTCTCGACTGGCGCCGTCAATCGACAACGTTTCAAGACATGGCCGCGGCGCAGGCATGGGGCGGCAGCCTTCGTGGAGCTGAGCGTCCCGAATCCATCGTCGGCCTGCGCGTCACAGGCAACATGTTCGCACTCCTGGGGGTACCTCCAGCCAAGGGACGCACCTTCACGCCAGCCGACGACCGCGCAGATGCGCAGCCCGTAGTCGTGATCAGTAACTCGCTTTGGCAAAGAAAATTTAACTCAGCGGACGACGCGATCGGACGCGAAATCGTGATCGACGATGTCACCCACACCGTTGTAGGTGTGATGCCTCCCTCATTCCGCTTCGCCCCGTACTGGGTGACGAAGGCTGAAATCTGGGCCCCATTCATCCTCGCCGATCGGGTGACTGACCGCGTCGGAAAGTCCGTCCGTGTGTTTGCGCGTCTGAAGCCCGGCGTCACACCGGAGCGTGCTCAGGCCGAGATGACCGCCATCATGAATCGGCTCGCGCAGCAGTATCCCGAATCCAGCGCGAAGGAAACGGTTTCCATCGTTTCCCTGCACGAGCGTGTCATCGGCGGAGTTCGGCCGATGCTGTGGGTCCTTCTGGGAACAGTCGGCTTTGTGCTGATGATCGCCTGCGCAAACGTTGCCAACCTCATGCTCGCCCGAGCCTCAGGACAGCGTCGCGATGTAGCCGTTCGCCTCGCCCTTGGGGCCAGCCGGTGGCAGCTCGCACGACAGTCGATCACCGAAAGCGGCTCGCTCGCGCTGCTAGGTGGGATTGCTGGACTCGCACTCGCCTACGCGCTGATACACACCCTCACCACCCTGCTGCCTCCCGATACACTTCCACGGCAGCGTGAGATCGGTCTCGACCTTGACGTGGTGCTTTTCGGCGCGATCACCTCCGTTCTGACGGGCATCGTCGCCGGCCTGATCCCCGCATGGCATTCAGCGCACGGCAACGTGGGTGACGCGCTCAAGGAAGGCGGCCGCGGAGGCTCGGAAGGCAAAGGCGCGCATCGCACGCGAAGCTTCCTTGTCATGGCGGAGATTGCTTTGGCGTTCGTCCTCCTCATCGGAGCAGGCTTGATGATTCGCAGCTTTGCCAGCCTTCTTTCGCTCGATCCCGGATTCGATCCATCCAATCTGCTCAGCGTTGAGATCTCGGTAGCAGGCACCAAGCAGTCTGAGCCGTCCCGTCGCGCTCACTTCTACCGCGAGGTGCTCGAACGAATCTCCAACCTGCCGGGTGTCCAATCCGCCAGCGCCATCAACCACGCGCCGATTACAGGCGACGTCTGGGGGACTCGATATCGAATCGAAGGTCGCGCCGAGCCTTTACCCGGCGAATGGCCCAGCGCCGTATACCGTGTGGCAGAGCCGCGCTATTTCGCGACGATGCGAACCCGCATCGTGCAGGGCCGCGACTTCACAGCGGACGATAACCTGCAAGCGCAACCTGTGGTGATCGTCAACGAGTCGCTCGCGCGAAAGCATTGGCACAAGGGCGACGCGCTCGGCAAGCGCATCATGACCGGCGACAGCACGCGCCGGCTCACCATCGTCGGCATCGTTCGCGATGTGAAACAAGCCGACTGGCAGGCGAACCCTCGAGACGAACTGTACTTTCCGCTCGGACAGAGCGAAGATTACCTCACCCGTAAAGCTCGCCACTACGAAGCAATCACCCTTCTTATCCGCACTCATAATGACCCATCAGGTAAGATCGCGAGCGTTCTCCAGGCGATCGAGTCAAGTGACCCCAGCGTCCTCATATCGAATGCAACCACTATGCATCGCGCGGTTGCAAACAACACGTGGCGATCTAGGCTCGCGCTCTTCTTGTTGGCAGCCTTTGCGATCGTGGCGCTCGCACTGGCGATCACCGGAATCTACGGAGTCATCTCCCACGCCGTGTCCATGCGGACACATGAGATCGGTGTTCGTATCGCTCTCGGGGCCAGAAGCAGCCAGGTTCTAGCCGAATGTCTGCTGCAAAATCTCGCGCCCGTTATCGCGGGAACTTTCGCCGGGGGCGTATGCGCCGCGGCGCTGAGCCGGTTGATGGTAACCATGCTTTACGGTGTTAAACCCACCGACCCCCTCACCTATGTTTCAGTCGTGGCGCTCATGCTGGGGGCCGGCCTGTTCGCCGCCTTCTGGCCGGCGCTGCAGGCATCCCGCGTAGACCCGCTGGTGGCCCTTCGCCGGCTTTAAACCTCGGGCTGCCCCGGTAAGGTCACAGAACGGCAAAGCCGTATGCCACCATATAGTCTGCTGTGCCTCCCGCGATGGATCAGTTGCTACTCGAAATTGAGCGTCTTCGCGAACGCGTGCGCGAACTCGAAGAACAGTTGCATAAGTCCAGTGCGATCGACCGCAGGCTCGCAGCTATCGTCGAATCGTCCGATGACGCAATCGTCTCTAAGGACTTAAATGGGATTATCCAAAGCTGGAATCGGGGAGCCCGCGAGATGTACGGCTACACAGCCGAAGAAGTAATCGGCAAGCACATCTCCATCCTTGCCCCGCCAGAAGCACGAGACGAAACCCCTGCCATTCTCGCCCGAATCGCGCGGGGCGAGCGAGTGGAGCATTATCAAACCCGTCGCCGCCGCAAGGACGGACGCGTGTTG
>DASQDN010000465.1:0-3529 GCA_035634155.1 Bryobacteraceae bacterium
GTAAGGGGCGCGATCGGCGCGCATCGCTTCCTCGAGCGTCTGCATCACCTTCTGCCGATTCTTGCGTTCATCCATGTCGATGAAGTCGACAACTATGATGCCGCCCAAATCGCGCAGCCGGATCTGACGCACGATCTCCTTCACCGCTTCGGTGTTGGTCTTAGTAATCGTATCTTCCAGTCGGTTTGACTTGCCCACGTACTTGCCGGTGTTGACGTCGATCGCGACCAGCGCCTCCGTCTGGTTGATGACGATGTAGCCCCCCGACTTCAGCCACACCTTAGGCCGCAGCGCCTTTTCGATCTCACTCGAGATGCCGAACGCATCGAAGATCGGCGCCGAGCGTGTGTACATCTTTACGCGTCCAACCAGCGACGGCTGAAACCGCTGCATGAAACGAACGGTGCTTTCGTAGACATCTTCGTTGTCGCACCAGATCGTCTTGTACATGTCGCTCAACTGGTCACGAAGGATGCGCTGCACGATCTCCAGATCGTGATGCAGGAGCACAGGCGCAGGCTTCTTCTCGGCCTTCTGCCGCATGTCGAGCCACAGGTTGTACAGGTACAACATGTCGGCTGCGATCTCTTCTTCCGTGTGACCTTCGCCGGCGGTGCGTACAATGAATCCGCCGGTGATCCCTTGCCGATGCGTCTGCAGAATGCGCTTCAGTCGAAGCCGCTCCTCGTCGCTCGCAATTTTGCGCGACACGCCGAGATGCTCCAGTGTCGGCATGTAAACCACGTACCGGCCTGGCAGCGCGATGTGCGAAGTGATGCGCGCGCCCTTCTGCCCCAGGGGCTCCTTCGCGATCTGAACGATGATCTCCTGGCCTTCCTTTAGCAGGTCGGTGATGGAGGGCAGGGGAGACTTGCGATCATCCTGATCCTGCGCCGGAGCGCCGCCGCCGCGAGGGGCGAATCGTTCCGGGCGTCCGGAACGCTCCGAGCCACCGGCCACGCGATCGACAGCGGCGGGACGGTCCATCGCGGGCGGGCGATCCATTGGGGTGGGTCGCTCTTCTGGCGGTTTTTCGGGCCTCTCCGCCGGCCGAGGTTCGGTGGTGCGATCGCCGCGATCGCCGCCTCGCCCGCGGCGCCGCATGCGCCGGGAGGATCGGTGCTGATACTTATTGCCCCCCTGCTCACGGATGCTCGCCTGCATCGGAGGCGCGTCGGTTGGTTCCTCAATCGGGGCTTCTTCGGTATCGCTCGGCGGCTCTTCGATCGAGGGCTCGTCGTCGGGTTCGGGTTCGGGGTCGGAATCAGCGTTGCTGTCCGTTTGGCTGTCACTGTCGGTGTCGGTGTCGATGGCTGCGGCTGATTCCGACTCTACAGAAGCGCTAAGCGTGGGGATGGACACGTAACTTGCGTCCGGGAACGCCGATCCTGCCACCTCCTCGTGAGTTTCTGAGGCGGGCTCCGGCGCCACTTCCACGGCGGGTTCCGGCTCGGAAACGGGGGTTGCGGGCTCGAATTCCGGCTGAGCTGTTTCCACTTGACCGGCTTCGAAACGCTCCGCAGCAAGCGACACATCCGCGCCGGCTTCAACGATCTCGTCGTCTTGGGCGACGGGCGAATCCGGGTCGTCAGGCTGTTCTTCGACCGGGTCTGCCTCGTCCACCTCAGAAGGATCCGACGGGTCGGATGCAGGGCGTCCGCGGTACTTGGCCAAAGACTCGCCCGGCAGCAAAAAAACCTCAGCGGCGTCCTCAGCTTCTTCTTCGTCCTGAGCGGCGGAAATTGAGGCCGGTTCGCTGGCAGCCGGAGCCGCGTCCAGGTCACTGGCATACTTAGATTCGGGGAAGCCCTTGGCTCGGGTCCGGCGACGGCGTCCACGACGGCCTCTACGGTCGCCCCCGCGGTCCTGCTGCTGCATCCCGGCACTCGATTGGGCCGGCAGCGGCGCGGCGGAATCCTCTGTGATGGCCTCGGTTGCCGCGAAGAGCGTCGGCGGCAGCGCCGGCTCGTCAGCGGCCTCTTCTGGTATGAGTTCTTCTTCCAGGACGGGCGGGACGGGGGCGTCGTACTTTATCGCATCTACCTTGGGCGCGTCGTGCCGCATCGCGTCGCGCCTTCCACTGGAGCGCTCCTGACGGGCGGGCTTGGGGTCGACGCTGTCGAAATCTTCGCCGTTTTCCTCAAAGAAATCAGATACATAGAGGAAGGTGTCGCGCTCGAGTCCAAGGTCGACGAAAGCCGACTGCATGCCGGGCAGAACCCGCGTGACTCTTCCTTTGTGAATGCTGCCGGCGAGGGAGTACTCGTTCGCCCGCTGAAAATAAATCTCGACCAACTGGTCGTCTTCCAGGATCGCCACGCGTGTTTCGTGGCGGTTGGAAGAGATCACAAGCTCCTTGCTCATTGCATCTCCTGAGTTCGCCCAAGAGACGACCGCCAAAGAAGGCCTGAGACCATCAGGATGGAGCGCGACACCGATACCGGCGCCGCTTTACGCGTTATACATACGGCGACCCCTGTTTGCAGGAATCCCCTTCGAGCAAGAATTCAAAACGAACCCAATGCCCGCATAAACCGTTCTTCTGCCACTGCCGGACAACTGCGCGTGCACTTGGCAGGAATCCAAATCCCGAATCCTTCAAGAACCTGGCCTGGTCGACGTCCCGGTCGACTAATTCACAAATCGCCGGAGCCGGACATTGTTCACAAGCCCCAGCATCAAAAAAACCGAAAGCGTATTCGAGCCGCCTGAACTCATCAGCGGCAACGGGATACCGGTGACCGGCATCCGGCCCACCACCATCCCAACGTTCACCAGAACGTGAAACAACAACAGCGCGCATACCCCCATGCAGATAAACATCCCCGCCCGGTCGGGGGCGGTCTGAGCATTCTGGATGATCTGCATCAGCAGCAGAAAATACAACCCTAATACTACAACAACTCCGACAAAGCCATGTTCCTCGCCGAACGCCGAGAAGATGAAGTCGGTGTGCGGGACGGGCAGGAACTGCAACTGTGTCTGTGTTCCGCGCGTTACACCGCGACCCCACATGCCCCCGTGTCCGATCGCGATCATAGACTGAATCACCTGGTATCCAGACCCGTGCGGATCTTGCGCTGGATCGAGGAAGCTGGTCAGCCGAGCACGCTGATAGTCATGCAGCATGGTGTACGCCACAGGCAACGCGAGCGCGGCCGCCAATACGATCACAGCGATATACTTCCAGCGCAATCCGGCGAGAAAAACACCGACGATCAGGATCGGCAGATATGTTAACGAGGTGCCAAGGTCGGGCTGCCGCATTACCAGCAGCATCGGCAGGCCTACGAAGCCGGCGATCTTCGCCAGATCCTTCCAGTGAAGGTCTTCTTTCCGAAGCTCTGTGAGGTACCTTGCCACGACAAGGATAAGCACGATCTTGACGAACTCGGAAACCTGCAATTGCACGCCTCCGGGCAGCGGAATCCAGCGTCGCGCTCCGAACACACGCGTACCTATAAAGAAGATCGAGATCAGCCCGGCGATCGAGAGGCCATACATCACGTATGCCTGACTCATCAGGGTG
>DASQDN010000466.1:0-12077 GCA_035634155.1 Bryobacteraceae bacterium
CATTCCGATCGGCCAGCGCGCCGGCCTCGACATCAGCGACATCGCCGCTGTCCGCAAGATGTACAGCAAGCAGACCGCGACCGTATCCGTCTCCACCGTCCCAACTGGTCTCACGGTCACCGTGGATGGCTTGCCTGTCGTCACGCCGGCAAGCTTCAATTGGCCTGCTGGCTCGGTTCACACCATCGGCGCACCGGCATCGATCGTGCAAATCGCACCCTCGCAATACAGCTTCGTTCGCTGGACCGATGGTGGAGCGGCTACCCACACCATTACCGTGCCGTCCACCGGACTCGCCGTCGCCGCGACTTATGCGCTTCAGCACAAATTGACAACAGCCGTCGCGACTACCTATACCGGCTCCACCGCGATAGCGCCCGCTGCATCGACCACGCTGTACGGAGACGGACTGAAAGTAGCAATCACGGCGACGCCGGCATCCGGCTACTGCTTCTCCGGCTGGACAGGACTGACGGCGGGTACGCCCAACCAGACAACGGTATCCATGACTCGCAGCTATGCCCCCGTAGCCGCTTTCATTCCCGGAGCCGTCACACCAGCAGTCACCGCGGCCAGCATCCCTGCCGCAGGCGGAACCTTCACCATGAACACGACCGCGACCACTGGCTGTGGATGGGGGATCAAGTCCTCCGCGAGCTGGCTGACGGTGTCCAAAACCTACGCCACCTCCGCCTCGCCGTCGTTCTCCTACACCGTACAGCCAAACACGACGGGAGTGGCCCGCACGGCCTACCTGACCATTCACAACCGGACCGTCACCATCACTCAATAGAGAGTTAGCCCGCGTCCCGCAAGCACCGCGGAGCAGCCTCTTCGGCGAGGCTGCTCCTCAGGGACATAAAACCTCACCTCGCGGCGGTCGTGCTATCAAGCCCGCCTCCACCGCAAGAGCCGCCACGCGGGCCCGCGAGCTGAACGACTTCAATTCAACCCGGCGCGCATCCGGCAACAATCCGAGCACAAGGTTCTGCTCCCGCACGATGTCACCCGAACGCTGTGCGGCCTCCAGATCCTTCACCACCGCATAGCTCATGCGTTGCCGCGTGGCGACCTGCCAAAGCGTCACAGGGCACAGCGTGACTCCTACCCATTCCTCAGCCTGAAGCAGGCCAAGCGCGATCGCCTCGGTCGCCGTCCTACCGTCATAAAGAACCTGTTCGAATCCCGCGAGCCTTACACGCTGTGCCGGTGTAAGCGCACGAACCCTGAACTCCTGTCGCGGCGTTAGTGACAGGGCGTCGCGAAGCAAGCGCCAATCCTGGGCCGCCGCCAGCTCGCGACCAAACATCACATAAAGCGCCAAGCGCGGCAGTAGCTGCTTCCTCACAACGCCTCCCCACCCACACCAGCATCCACCAGCCAAACCCACCCATGCCAACCACCTACCCCTTCACTGGACAACTGACAAGTACGCCGCCCACGGGCCCACATCCTGCTTATACCGCCGAGCCATCGTACGACTCACCTGCACAATATGCCCCATATCATGAGCCGTCCACGTCGCCAGCAACTGCCGCACAGTCACCCGACCAAACGCCGGATGCGCGCCCTCCAGCTCCAAGTGCGCGGCCTGCAGATCGAGAGCTCGCAAGCGAGCCAAATTCGCGCGACGCAGCTCGCCAAACTCATCCAGCAGCATCGAAAGATTCTTGCCGTGGCTTTCCCGGAACTGAGCCTCCCGATCGAATGGCTCAAACGGCTGATAGGGTCCGTGCTCCAGGATGATCGCCAGACGCACCAACCAATCCGCGCGCTCACCATGGATGAGGTGGCCGACCACGTCGTAAGCGCTCCACGTGCCCGGACCGTCCGTCGCTCCCGTCCACACCGCCGGCAAATCTCGCAACAGCGCATCGAGCGTCGCGGGCGTACGCTCTAAAACCGAAACGCACTCCTCCACAAACTCAGCACTCATGAACCTATTGTCGCCAAGTGACGACCATATCACCCGACGCTGCTTCTAGTTCACAGCCTGCTCCAACCAATGCAGGATCGGAAGCTCCAGCGCAAACCAATGAAGTGGTGAGCCGAGATGATCCACGTGCGCGTAAGCCTCCACCCCAATCGACCGGACCGAAGTCGAACCCAGCTTGCCCGGCAGCTCATCCATAATCGACCCAAATCCCTGTCCTGCCTTGACGATCATCACCGGCGCGGTGAAGGCTTTCAGATTATTCGAATAAGCCGTCTCCACCCCGGCCAGACTGCAATAAAAATCGCGTCCCACACGGTTCGAAGTCACGTCATTAAACAGCGCGATATTTGCCGTCAGGCGAGCCGAGCTTGAGTACTGCAGCGACCCGGTCCCGACATTTCCAACAGCCGTAATGAACCCCGGCCGCGGTGATGGCGCAACCGGATTCGGCGTGGACAGAATCAGCACAAAAGCTTGCCGATTCGTCAATCCCGGCGGAAAACCCGGCACAGGAATCGCAAACGGCGCATTGGGCGCTGTCCGAGCCAGCTCCGCAACCGTCTTTACAAACGGCAGCGATTGATCGTCCACCGCGATCCCGGCAGCCACCAGATTCGAGAACTGACTGCAGTACGGCAAATTGTGTGCCCGAATTGCCGCATCGTCTGTCACCAGGCTGCCTTCCCAGGCAAGCAGACCGTTGTATGCGCCAGGACTCTGGTTCACCACCGCCAACGCACTCAACGCGCCAAGCGAAAGGCCCCCCACCACAACGGACTCGCCGGGCGTAGTCGCAGCGATCCGCGAACGAATATAACCAACATCGTCGACGATCGTTTGCATGCTCCAGTGCAACGCGGGAGAACAATCGAGAGCCCCTCCGCAGGCGCCCGTCAAGATACCCGTTTCCCGTGACGAATATCCCCAAACTTCATACCCGAGCCACGCGAACGTCGCCGCGAACGACGTTGTCATATCGCCGTTGTCACTGAACAAATAGCTCCGAAAGTTGTTCCCCAGCGAAGGTAAAAGCAAGATGACGCCCCGCACGGACCCCGACGTTTTCCGCAGCCGATGCATCGTAAACCGATTGATCGGATTGGCGCCGTCCTGCACCACTGTATCCGTCAATGTCAGGGCGCCGAACAGCGGTACGGTCGCATTAACACTCGTCTCACTCACGTGCGCGTAGTCGGCCGCGCGAGCACCGGTTGACCCGGCCAACAACATAGCCGCAACCGCCCACAGAAAACCAGAACGTTGAAGTATCTGCATATCGATCTCTCCTCCGAGCCAACCCGCGGTCTGCGCAGCGAGTTCGCTTCGGCGGCAGTATGCTTCAAAGTCCGAAGCAGACAAGCTTCGAATCCGGATACAGTTTGCCTACAACGTCCCCACAACGCCATGCAGCCGGCGCGCCATCAACAACACGCATTCCCGCGTTCCCATCTTTGTCGGTTTACAGTTTTCTTACGGGAATCCTCGCGCCGATTTGCACCGTGTAACGCCGCGTAAGCGGGCTTATATTGAGTAGAGTCCCTCATGGCGCCATCCGGAGCACGAGTGCGAGCCTACCGCTTTGGTCCCTTCCGCCTGGATGTCACCCATCGCATTCTGGAACGGGACAATGAGCGCGTTCCCCTGACGCCGAAAGTCATCGACACACTCTTCGTCCTAGTGGAGAATGCGCGCGAGATCGTCACGAAAGAAACACTCATCAGCAGCGTGTGGCCCGATGTGACTGTCATTGAATCCGGCCTCACTCGCAACATCTCCGTCCTCCGCAAAGCTCTTGAAGAAGGAGTCGACGAGGGAACGTATCTCGAAACGATCCCGAAGCGCGGCTATCGATTTGTAGCGGAGGTCACGCCCGAGCTTGAGCCTCAGGCGGAAGCCCAGCCCCAGTCACCGCCACCGCCACCGCCGGTCGACGCGCTGCCGGACAAAACCAAAGCTCCGCCGCGCTTTCCATCCGCCGCCGCCGCAATCATACTCGGCCTCGCCAGCATCGGCGGGTACCTCCTCTACAGCCGCACGTCTCACCAGAAGCCTCCGGCCCCCGTCGTGCCGGGAGTGCGGATCGGTCAGCATCTTCTATACAAACTCTCTCCCGAAGAAGCTTTGCGCGCGTGCGACGAATATCGGCAAGCGATCGCCATGGCCGACTCAGCCAGCGCCCGCGCCGGTTTAGCCCTCGCGCTCCTACAAACCGCAACCCTCGGCGCGAGGCAGGTGAACGATATCAGCGCCGAGGCCGAGCAGGCTGCCAAGAAGTCCCTCGAACTCGACCCTACTCTGCCCTTGGCCCATTACGCCAAGGGTCTGCTGAGCCTGCTCTCGCACTGGGACTTCGAACGCGCCGAGCAGGGATTCGATCAAACCCTGCGGCTCGACGAAACCTCCACGCAGGCACGATTCGGTTACGTGCAACTAAAGTACGCTCAAGGAGAGTTGCGGCAAGCCATCAGTCTCGCCGAAGAAGCGCTGCGCCTCGACCCGGCATCTCCTTACCTGGGAGCCCGATACTGCCAGACGTTCTATTACGCCCGCGATTACCGGCGCGCCGAGTCGGAGTGCCGCAAGGTCCTCGACCGCGAACGCCACTTCACTATTGGGCGCTACTACCTTGCATTGAGCTTGGGCTGGCTCGGGCAGATCGACGAAGCGCGCCGCATTCTCGACCAGGCCGCGATGTCTTCTGCCGTACTCGAAGTGGACCGTGCGTGGCTAAGCCTGCGCGCCGGCGACAAAGCTCCCGCCATGCAGGCCCTTGCCAGACGGCGCGCACTCATCCGCGAGGGCAAGCTGGACTCCTCGGCGAACCTCCTTCTCGCGGCAATGCTCGACGACCGCGACGAAGCCTTCGCAGCCATTGAGGCCGGCATTC
This sequence comes from Bryobacteraceae bacterium, assembly GCA_035634155.1. Lineage (GTDB taxonomy): Bacteria > Acidobacteriota > Terriglobia > Bryobacterales > Bryobacteraceae > DASQDN01. Next base: position 4,824 of record DASQDN010000466.1, read on the forward strand.
GCAGGCGCGCCATTGAGATGCTGACTCTCAATATCGATCCACGCCTCGAACCCCTCCGAAGCGACAAGCGCTACAACGAAGCGTTACAACGCATCGGACTCAAGCCGCCGCACTAAGCAGCAAGCGAATCCTTCACCAACCGAAGATCCGCGACTAGCGCGTCAAACAGCTCCCGCTGAGCTGCCTCATCGGGTGTGCGCAACACGGCCGACGGGTGATACGTGACGGCAATCTTCGCCGACGATCGCGAAATGAGGCGACCGCGCTCGCTGCCGATCGCGATCTTCTTCCCGAGAACGGACTGCGCCGCCGAAGCCCCTAGACATACGATGACCTCCGGCCGAACCAGGTTCATCTCGGCCTGCAGCCACGGCCGGCAAACGGCAATGTCTCGACTCCGCGGCGTCTGGTGGATCCGTCGCTTCCCGCGTTCTTCGTAACGGAATGCCTTCACGGAATTGGTTAGATACAACTGGCCGCGCTCAAGCCCCGCCGCCAGCAGCGCGTCATCCAGTACCTTCCCTGCAGGCCCAACGAACGGCCGACCTCGAACATCCTCTTCATCCCCCGGCTGCTCGCCCACCAGCGCAATCCGAGCCTCCGCATTTCCCTCACCCCAAACCGGCTGCGTCGCGCGAGCGCAGAGCTCACAAGCGCCGCACTGCTTCACCGCCTCACGAAGCGCACTCAGCGACGCGCCTTGCGGGATGAAATCCGAAGCGGACAGCGGCCGATCGTCGATCATCTGATGGACACGCCCGCGGGACATGCGCACCAGCTCGGGAATGATGCGGGCCTCCGGCAGATTATTCCAACGTCCCACAGGCAACTGCGCCCGCATAGCCTGAAGCTTCAGCCGGGCCGGATTGAAAATAGTCCCGTAATACAGCCGCCACAGATCCTCCAGCTCATCTTCCTGCGGAGCACGCGATCGCGGCACGCCGGGCCCGTATTCCAACTTCTCCAGATCCCACATCATGCTGCTTCTCGGAGTAAGAATTGCCCAGCGCATGCATCCGAAGCGGTCGATGAAAAACTTGCTATTGGCATCGAGCGTGTCATGCTCCGGCTCATACCAGGCCACATAGCTCGGACCTTCGCTCGTCTCCACTCTTCGAAATCGAACGAACTGCCGCATCCGATAGATATCCTTCTCAACCGACCGCCGCATCGAGTTCAACGCAGCGACATCATCGTCCGTCTCCATCTCCAGAAGATCGCGAGTGCCATTGGTGATCCGCCACGCCACGCGATATAGCAACTCCCAACGCCGCTCAGACCAGTGGCGTGACACGGCCTCCGCCATCGCAAAGAACGCCCGCGGCACTCTAACGGAGCCGTCCCCTTCGCGTGGAGAAGCCTCAACTGGCTCAGCCGCGAACAGCAGATTCTGCGCATCCGAAGCTGACGCCCAAGCCACCTCCTCCGGAGACACTCGCTCCCGCAGGATCTGGCGAGCCGCATGCCGCCACTCGGCGTACATCGAAATTGTCTTATGCGCGCGAAGGGTCACAACTCACCGGTAAGTGCCTGCTGGGCCGCGAACAGCGGCATCTGCGCAGCCTTCGGCGCCACCTGCGCCGCAAGAATCTCCGCATCGAGCATCTGCGGCCGCGAATCCGCCGTCACCGCGAACTGCCGCGCGCGATTCATCGGAACGTGCAGCTTCGCCAGATCCGCAAGCTTCAAGCGCTGATGCTTGCGAATCCGCAGAATGCGATCCACCGCGCGCACGCCAAAGCCGGGAATGCGCAACAGCGCTTCGCGCGGCGCCTGATTCACATCCACCGGAAAGAAGGCCCGATTGCGCAGCGCCCACGACAGCTTCGGATCCGTGTTCATCGACAAATCCTGCTCTTCCGGCGTGGTCAACTCCTTCACATCGAATCCGTAAAAGCGCACCAGCCAGTCCGCCTGATACAACCGGTGTTCTCGAACCAAAGGCGCAGCCTTCGACGGCAGCTCCGAATGCGAATCCGGGATCGGGCAGAAGGCGGAAAAGTAAACCCGCCTCAACTTGTGATCGCGATAAAGATTCGAAGCCTTCGCAAGGATCTCCGCATCCGAAGCAGGCGTAGCGCCAATCACCATCTGCGTCGTCTGCCCAGCCGGCGCGAACTTAGGCTGTCCCGGAGTCGGCCCGGCCCCGAACTCCAGCGCCGCGTTCTGCAGGTGCGACATCGACTCTTCGATCTGATCGTGCTGTTTCGCGGGAGCCAATCGGTCCAGATCGCACTGCGACGACATCTCGATATTCACGCTCACGCGATCCGCGTACTTCCCTGCCTCTACCAGCAACTCCTTGGAAGCGCCCGGAGCGCCCTTCAGGTGGATGTAGCCGCAAAACTTGTGATCGACGCGAAGCCGCCGCGCGACTTCCACAATCTGCTCCATCGTGTAGTCAACGCTCTGAATAATCCCGGAACTAAGAAACAGGCCCTCTATATAATTCCGCCGATAAAACTCGAGCGTCAGATTCACCACTTCGTCAACCCCAAACCGCGCTCGGGGCACATCGCTCGAAATCCGATTGATGCAATAAGCGCAATCGTAAATGCAGTAGTTGGTCAGCAGGATCTTCAGCAGAGAAACGCAGCGCCCGTCTGGGGTGAAGCTGTGGCAGATGCCGCCGGGAGCCGCATTGCCCAATCCCCCTGGAACCCGCTTCCTGCGCGATTCGCTGCTAGCGCAGGAAGCGTCATACTTGGCCGCGTCCGCCAGAACGTGAAGCTTGGCAGTGAAATCCATAACACCGTCTCTACCAGTGTAGCGAAGAGAAGGCGAAGATTTCCACTAATAAGAGTACCTATGGTTACAATCCTGGCAAGCTTGAACGTCTCCTCTTGACAGCGCACAATAACATGGCTCACTATATGTCTACTGTCGACATGTCGAAACCAACACCATCAGACGTTCCCTACGGTACCCTCGATCTCCTCATCCTCAAAACACTCGAGACCATGGGAGCGCTGCATGGATACGGGGTAGCGCGCCGCATTGAGCAAGTATCGGGTGATACGCTGCGCCTTAGCCAAGGATCCGTCCATCCCGCGCTGATCCGCCTCGAACAGGAAGGTTGGATCGCAGCCGACTGGGGAATCTCGGAAACCAACCGCAAGGTGAAGGTTTACTCCCTCACCAAATCGGGACGCAAGCAACTGCGGCAGGAAGTCGACAAGTGGCAAAAGGCCAACGCGCTCGTTAGCCGATTCCTGCAGGAAGCCGCGTCATGAGATTACGCGGCAAGATGGCACGCCTCCTTGCAATTGGACGCAAGCGCCGGCTCGAAGAAGAACTCGAAAGCGAGATCGTCGCGCATCTGGAAATGGCTGAGAAAGACGCGCTCGCCTCCGGCCTTTCCCCCGATGAAGCACACCGCGTCGCGCGTATGAAATTCGGAGGTATTCAGCAAATCAAGGAAGAACACCGCGAACGGCGCGCCTTTCACTGGCTCGAGGCGGCAGCGTCGGACTTCCGCCACGGCTTATTCCTTCTCCGCCGCGCACCTGGATTCACGTTCGTCGCCCTTGGCGTCCTCGCGCTCGGCATCGGCGCGAACACTGCGATGTTCAGTCTGCTCGATGCCGTGCTATTCAAACCGCTTCCATTCCCGCAACCCGAGCGCATGGTCCGCGTTTGGGAAACGCCCAGCCCAACCACTACGAACGGCATATCCACACTCGAGTTCCTGGATTGGAAACGGCTCGCCACGTCCTTCGAAGCGCTCGCCGCTGAAAGGCCCGCGACCGTTACGTTGACCGGCGACGGACTCCCGGCGCGCTTCCCCGGAAAGTTTGTCTCAGCCGATTACTTCCGTGTCTTCGGCGTGTACGCGCATCTGGGAAGAACATTCTTGCCGGGCGAAGATGAACTTGGCGCACATAATGTCGTGCTGCTGAGCCACGCTACGTGGCAAACCCAATTCGGAGCCGATCCCGCCGTTCTCAACCGCCGCATAATCCTGAACGGAGTGTCGCACCGCATCATCGGCATCCTGCCGCGCGGGCCGTTCGACCGCGACCAGGCCGCCTTCTGGATGCCATTAGCGTTCACGCCGGAACAACGTACGCGCGGCTATCACTGGCTAGTCGCCTACGGCCGCTTGCGAAACGGCGTCACACTCGAACAGGCGCACCGCGAAATGCTGGCCATTGATGCACGCCTCACCGACCTCTCGCCACCATGGAAGCGCAATTGGCGCGTCCTCGTCGAGCCCTACGATCGTCGGCTCGTGGGCGATTCATTGCGTCAGTCGCTCTCGTTAGCATTCGGAGCCGTAGTCATGGTCCTGCTGATCGCTTGCGCCAACGTTGCCAACCTCCTGCTCGCGCGCGGCGCCGCTCGTTGGAAAGAGATGGCCGTCCGAGCCGCTTTAGGCGCCAGTCGCGGCAGGTTGATCGTCCAGTTGCTCACCGAAAGCCTGGCGCTCTGTCTGCTCGGAGGCGCCCTGGGCGTGGGCATCGCCCACCTCTTACTTCGCGCGGCAACAGCGCTACTGGCCGATTCGCTACCCTTCACGGCGGACGTCACCCTTGACCTGCGAGTGTTCACCTTCGCCGCTGCCATCGCGCTGGCAGTATCGCTGCTGGTGGGCTTCCTTCCATCGCTGCAAACATCGTTCGGCAAGCTCGCACGCTCCATGAACCAGCAGTCGCGCGGAACCTCCGGCGCCGGCGAGCGCGTCCGCCGCGCGATCGTTGCGGCCGAGGTCGCCTTCTCCTTCGTCCTTCTCTGCGGCGCGCTCCTACTCTTTCGCAGCCTCTTCAACCTTCACTCCATCGACACTGGAGTTCGCATGGACAACGTCATCACCATGTCCGCCGATCTTCCACTCACCGCTTATCCGACACCCGAGCAGGCCGCGCTCTTCTACACCGAAGTCACCGCAAAGCTCAAGGCCGCGCAGGGGATTGAGCAGGGAGCCGTAACCACCGATATGCCGCTGCAGGAAGTAGACGAGGGCATGGTGATGCTAACCATGTCGTATGACAAATCTGTCAATGTACGTTACAAGCGAGTCACACCGGAATACTTCGCCACGCTGGGAATCCCCGTCCTGCATGGCCGCAATCTCGCAACGGACGATCGTGCCGGCACGCCGCTCGTAGCGGTCGTCAACGAAACCCTCGCGGCGGGCATGAAGGACAAGTTGGGACTCGCCAACCCCGTAGACAGGATCGTTCGAGTGAGCACGCCCATGTACTCCAGAAAGGATGGGGAACTCCGAGAAACCCGCGTCGTGGGCGTGATCCGCAGCGAGCGCACCGGCGCCGCGGGCGAGCCCGACGCCGCAGTCATCTATGTGCCCCTTGCGCAAGTACCTGCGCAGGAAGTGAAGCTCATCGTACGCACTGCGCCCAATCTACCCGGCATGGTCACAGCCATTCGGGAGGCCGTCCGGCAAGCCGACCCGAATCTAGCCCTCGGCGACATTAAGACTCTTCATCAGGTGCAAAGTCGCGGACTATCCACCGTCAGCGAACCCGCTTGGCTCATCGGCTGCTTCGCCGCAGTCGCTGCCATGCTGGCAGCTCTCGGCCTATACGGAGTCCTCTCGCACACCGTAACGCAACAACAACGCGAAATCGGCATCCGCCTCGCCCTCGGCGCAGCTCAACGCGACGTAGTGTCACAAGTGCTGCGCAGTTCTATGTCGATGGCAATCCTGGGACTCGCCCTCGGACTGGCAGGCGCGCTAGCTCTCACCAAGCTCCTGCGAGCCTTCCTCTTCCAAGTCTCGCCGCTTGATCCGATAGCCCTCATCGCAAGCGGCGCTTCGCTCATGACCATCGGGCTGCTGGCCGCCTCCATTCCAGCGCTACGAGCCGTGCGCGTAGATCCTGCTTCCGTGCTCCGCCAGGAATGACCTCAGCTCTGTACTACTGACGAACCTCAACCGTCGCAATATTGTCCTCGACAAAGCTGTATTGGACCGGTCGAGTTCCCATCAATTTTAGGCAGGCATCACTTGCCACCGCGAGGTAGGAAGCTTCGGCATCTGCATAGGTCTTAAACCGCACGTCCAGAACCTTGCTGACCGTTGAATTCGCACCTCATATGCGAATCGTGTCGATCTCGCCGGTACCATCAATCTCGAAATAGAGCCCGGAAACCTTCCTGCTCGAAATGACGGTCATGCGTGAGCACCTCCGTCAGACCTTTAAGGCGCATCGTCTGCATCGAGATGCAATCTATGAGGCTGTAGCCTTTGTCGGGTCGGGCGGTATAAAGCTCCAACCCGGATACAAACGATTCATGGCTCTGCGGAATGACGCGCACGGACCGGTCCTGTAGAATAGCTCCCATGACCACGGCGGCTCTGCGGCGCAGGCGGTCCGAACCTGACCCGAAGAAATTCAGGTATTCCGCCAGAACCTCTTCGGTCGTAACGATATCGTCCGTGAACTGCTTCGCGCGCTCATGCGCCGCATCCAGAGGAGTAGTCAAGCTATCCAGTAGAAAAGTGTCTGCGAAGAGAGCGTTCAACGATGTCTCTTAGGTGAGCCGTACAGATAATGGTCGTGCTCGCTCGCGCCGTCATTGGGTAGCGCTGCAGAATCCTCTGGGGGCACGTCCTTCATCATGTCGGTGATCACTTCCGATATATGTCGATTGGTATTCGCAGAAGATCTGAGATCGCGTTCGAGAACCTGCAGTGCGTACTGCTCGGCTGACACGCCCCGCGCCTGGGCTTGCTCTTTCAAGGCCGCTTCGCGTTCCGGTGAAAGTTCAAGTATGAGCGTCATCGATCTTCTTGCTACCCGTCCCTTCTTCCGGGGTAAAGGATCAGGGCCGTGCTGTCACCAACACCAAAGGGTGAATCGACCCGGTCGGCCGCCATGGCGCGCCACCGACTGAGATGGCAACCCCCGGCCGAGGGTCATTGGCACACTCGCCAACCTCATTCACCACGCCCGTGAGAAAATTTTCAGCCCCGCCACCAAAGGCCCAAACGCACCCGCACCCTCCCGAACCAGCTCCAAAGCTTGCACCCGCGGCATACACTCCAAACAGAAGAGGCCGGACCGCCCACAACCAAGGGCGACCCGGCCTCTTCCCATTTCACAGCAAGCGAAGGAGCCCAGCAATGGCCACGCAAAGACAAAACGAAGCAAACCGGCGCAACGCCCGCAAATCCACCGGCCCTGTCACGGACCTCGGTAAGGCAGTCGTCAAATTCAACGCCCTGAAGCATGGCATAACCGCATCCACCGCCGTCCTCCCGCATGAGGACCCAAGCTCCTACGCCGAACT
>DASQDN010000467.1:0-13065 GCA_035634155.1 Bryobacteraceae bacterium
GGAGGTCATCCTACGGTGACAATTAACTGGACCGGGAAACAAGAGTTCATACATCCGACGCAACAGAAGAATCTGGAAACGAAGATCGCAAAGATCTCAAAGCTGCTGGAGACATCGGGAAAAGGTGAGAAGCAGGCTCACATTATCCTGAATCAACACAAAAACCAGCACCGTGCCGAGATTACTTTGAACTATCTGGATCATCAGGTAGTGGGTGAGCACACCGACCCGGATCAGTATACGGCCATCAATCAAGCGATCGAGAAGTTCGAGAAGCAGTTGATGAAGGTGCGCGACAAGCGACGCGACATCAAGGTGGGGCCTCGTGAGGGATGGGACAAAGGCGCTGCTGCGAACACGATCATCGCGGCGGAGCCGGGTGCTGATGGCCTCACCGCATCGGGCAACGGCAACGAGCGCCCGCAGGTGTTCCGGGTTGTGCCCGGCGAAACGAAGCCAATGTCGGTGGACGAAGCCATGATGGAAATCGACGCCAACGAGCCGTACATGGTGTATATGAGCTCGGATACAAATCGGCCGGCTGTCCTGTTGCGCCGTGACGACGGCCATTTCGATCTCGTCGAGTGTTGATGGCTGCCAAGAAGAAATCCGGCGGTTCGGAAGCGGACCGCCGGGAATTGGTGATTATCACCGGGCTGAGCGGGTCCGGCAAAGGCACTGTTTTACGAGTCCTGGAAGATTTGGGGTTTTATTCGGTGGATAACCTGCCGATTGAGCTGCTACCAAAATTTGCCGAACTCACCAGTGTTTCGCCGAATATTCGTCGAGCCGCGCTGGTGGTGGATATTCGGGAAGGTCAGGCGCTGAAGCGATTCCCGCAACTGTACAAGAGTTTGCGACGCGAGCTGCGCACCACGCTGTTGTTCCTGGAAGCAGCCGATGAGATGTTGGTGCGGCGTTATAGCGAGACGCGGCGTCCGCATCCGTTGGGAAGAAACGCCACCGTTCCCCAGAGTATTGAGACGGAGCGGAATGCATTAGCAGCGATTCGCGCACTGGCCGACCATACCATCGACACGTCGAACTTCACCGTGCATGAACTGAAGGATGCGGTGAAAAGCATGTTTGCGGGCAGCCATCTGGATCAACGCATCATGATCCAGGTGACCAGCTTCGGATTTCGAAACGGTATCCCGACCGATTCGGATCTCGTGTTCGATGTGCGATTCCTGCCAAACCCGAACTATATTCCGGAGTTTAAGCCGCTCACCGGACGGCATCCGGGGGTGGCTCGGTATGTCCGGAGCTTTCCTCAGACGCAAGAATTCATTGAGCGCATTTCCGATCTACTGCAGTATCTTTTGCCCCACTACATTCGAGAGGGGAAGAGTTATTTGACGATCTCGTTCGGATGCACGGGCGGACAGCACCGGTCCGTCATGATGGCGGGCGAATTCCGCAAGCGTCTCGCGAAGGCGGGCTATCGCGTGAAAGAGACGCACCGCGACATGCCGCGTTAACTCGCGCGTTTCCAATTGCGAAGCTGGTCAGGCACGCGCGCCAGCCCCAGACTATCCCACGGCTCGTATCCTGTCTTACGGTCACGCACGGCTTCGGCTGCCGCTTTTGCGGAACTGTACGTCTTCAAACGGTGGTTATCAATGCCCAGCAGGACGCGGTCTGCCGGCTGGGGCTGAATCCAGAAGGTTCCCACTGGGGTGTCGAAAGAGAAGAGTACAGTTTTCACAGTCGATAGACGCTGCAGTGTAACAGACTATTCAACCTTCGGTCTAGCACTATAGGAGGAGTTCCATGGTTGATCCGAACCGGTTGTGGCGTGGCGCGCTGAATGAAATCGCCGAGGGCGTGTGGTACCTACCCATCGTGATGGCGAATGTGTACTTTCTGGGCAGGAAGGGCGGCCCTTGGATTCTGGTGGACGCGGGAGTTCGGGGCGGCGCCTGGCGCATCAGGCAGGCGGCCGAGGATACCTTCGGCGAGGCTCCGCAATGCATTGTGCTGACCCATGGTCACTTTGACCACGTCGGCGCGCTCCCGCAGCTTGCTCAGGAATGGAATGTGCCGGTGTATGCGCATGTGCTGGAGACCCCGTTTCTGAACGGATCGTCGGACTATCCTCCGCCGGATCCGACAGTTGGCGGATTTATGGCGCAGATGTCGCGGCTGTTTCCGCATGGCGGCATCGATCTCGGGATGCACCTGCGGACGCTGCCGACAGACGGGTCCGTTCCGGAGATGCCGGAGTGGCGGTGGATTCATACGCCGGGGCACACTTCCGGGCACGTTTCGCTGTTTCGGGATAGCGACCGATCCTTGATTGCGGGCGATGCGGTGATCACGGTGAATCAGGAGAATGCGGCGAAGCTGATGACGCAGGTGCGCGAGTTTCGCAATCCGCCCCGCTATTTGACGCAGGACTGGGGCGCGGCCGAGCGGAGCGTGCAGCGGCTGGCGGAATTGCGGCCTTACATGGTCGCGACGGGGCATGGCTTGCCGGTATGTGGGGATTGGGTGGCGGACGAACTGGATCGATTCTCGGCTTACTTTACGCCGCCTGAGCAGGGTCGGTATGTGAATACGCCGGTGCGTGCGGATGAGTACGGGATATTGTACGTGCCGCCGGCGCCCCCGGATCCGGCTCCGATGTATGCCGCTGGCGTTGGATTGGCTGCTGCGGCAGGGTTGCTGTTGTATGCGGCGAACCGGCGGAAAGGTTCGAAGCGGACGGCTAGCACGACGGCTGCTACGTACGAGAAGTACCGCCGTGACGGCTACCGCGACTGAAAATGGGGAAATAGGTGCCTGCCCCCTATTTCACCGGTTGATGGCGGAAGTGGCGGATGGCGGGTGAAGGACATGGCGATACTGAGGCGGTCCGCGTGGGGCTGAAAAATGGGGAAATTGGGGGCTGTCCCCAATTTTAATGGCGGAAGTGGCGGATGCCGGTGAAGACCATGGCGATTCCGAGGCGGTCCGCGGCGGCGATTACGTCGTTGTCGCGAACCGAGCCTCCGGGTTGAATTGCGGCGGTAATGCCGTGCCTCGCGGCTTCTTCCAAGCCGTCGGGGAACGGGAAAAAAGCGTCTGACGCGAGCACGGCGCCGCTCAACGGCAACACGGCCTTCATCGCTCCGACTTTCACCGAATCCACGCGGCTCATCTGGCCTGCGCCGGCGCTGACGGATTGCCCGGCATTCGCATACACAATCGCGTTCGACTTCACGTGTTTCACTACCTTCCACGCGAACTCCAGCGCGACCCACTCGCTTTCGGCAGGGTGACGCTGCGTCACCACTCTTGCCTGATCCCGGTCCAGCCGAGCCGTATCCGGCGTCTGGATCAGCATGCCGCCGGTGATGCTCTTGGTGACCGGCTCGGGCTCGCTCGGGGCAACCTCGAGAAGTCGTAAGTTCTTCTTCGCCTGCAGGATAGCCAGAGCTTCCAGAGCGTAGGCGGGAGCGGCCACAGCTTCGACGAACAGTTTGGCCACTTCGGTCGCCGTCTCCTCATCCACCGGACGGTTGAACGCGAGCACGCCCCCGAACGCGGAAATGGGGTCGGCTTCGAAAGCTTTGCGATACGCTTCGGCGAGCGTATCCTGCTCGGCACACCCGCAAGGATTGGTGTGCTTGATGATCGCGGCGGCAGGCCGGTCGAACTCCAGGATCAACTGCCACGCCGCGTCCAGGTCCACCAGGTTGTTGTAAGACAACTCCTTTCCATGCAGCTGCTTAGCATTTGCGATGCCGCCTCCCACACCGTTCGACTGAAGCTTGGCTTGCTGGTGCGGATTCTCGCCGTATCGCAAGTCCACCGTCATGCCACCATTCAGCCGGGCGCTGACTGCTTTGTCGTAAGCTGCCGTCATCGCCCAAGCCTTCAGCGACAATTTCCAGCACGTATCGGAGAGGAGAACGCTGTCGGCTGCACGAAGTTCGGCAAGGATGTCCCGGTAGTCAGAGGGCGACACCACGACTGCGACATCCTGCCAGTTCTTGGCTGCCGCGCGAATCATTGTCGGGCCACCGATATCGATGTTTTCCACGAGTTCCTCCAGCGGGGCGTCCCTCCGCGCCGCCACCTTCTCGAACTCGTACAGGTTCACCACCACCATGTCGATGAGGCCGATGCCATGCTGCTGGACCGACTGCATGTGCTCGGGGTTGGCTCGCATGGCCAGGACGCCGGCTGCGACTACGGGATGGATCGTCTTCACCCGGCCGTCGAGCATTTCAGGGAAGCCGGTCACTTCCGAAACGTCTCGTACGGCAATACCTTCCTTGCGAAGGAGGGCGGCGGTTCCGCCTGTGGAAATCAGCTCAATGCCCAGGTCCTCAAGACCCTTGGCGAAGTCCGCTAAACCGGTTTTGTCGGTAACACTCAGAAGGGCGCGCTGAATCCTAGGCATGGAAAAGGACTATTCTTGCACGTAGTTGAAACGCTTATTGATCCTCGGCGTTATACTAGTATGGAGGTTCCACGGCTCCCCGCCTTCTCTTGCCCAAGAGTGTCTGTTATGACCCCATCCAAGCATCTGCATCACCTTCGCGGCTTCGTCCTCGGCCTCGCTGTAGCGTCCCAGCTTGCGGCGCAGACACCTGCTCCGGCGAACAAGCCTTCGGCAGCCGATAGGGCGACCGCGTATTATCACTATGCGCTTGGCCACATGTATGCCGAGCAGGCCGGGAACAAGGGTGACTTCCTCAACAGGGCCATTGAGAACCTGAAGCTGGCGCTAAAGGCAGACCCGGGGGCGACGTTCATCGGCGAAGAGCTTTCGGACCTTTACGTACAGTCGGGGCGCTTACGGGAGGCTGTGCAGGATGCCGAAGAAGCGCTACGGGTCAATCCAAATGACTTGAGCGCGCGCAAGCTGTTGGGCCGGATCTACACGCGGCAAATCGGGGATGCGCAGCAAGGCAAGGTTAACGAGGAGATGCTCAAGCGCGCCATCGATCAGTACGCAAAGATCGTTGCGATTGAGCCCAAGGACGTCGACACGTGGTTGATGCTTGGTCGATTGCACAAGATCGGCCAGAATTCGGTCGAGGCCGAGAAGGCGTATCAGAAGGTGCTCGACATCGATCCGAGTCACGAGGATGCGTTGACCGGGCTGGCTGTTGTCTACGCAGATCTCGGGGATAGCCAGCGTTCTTCCGAACTCCTGAAGCGGCTGACTGACAAGAATCCGTCACCGCGGACCTTGATGGCTCTGGCGGGTCAGTACGAGCAGATGCGCAGTTTCGACCTTGCCGCGCAGACGTTGGCCCGGGCTTTAGAGCTGCAGCCCGAGAACACAGATCTGAAGCGCGCTTACGCGCAGAACCTGCTGCTTGCCGAGAAGACCGACGAAGCGCTGAAGGTTTACACTGCGATCGCGGCGGAAGACGCCAAGGACTGGCAGTCGCTGCTTCGCATTTCTCAGATCCACCTGCAGAAGAAGGACTACGCGAAAGCGCGCGAAGCTTCCGCGAAGGCGAAGGCGATCGAGCCTCGCAATCTGGAACTGCAATACAACGAGGTTGGAATTCTGGAAGCGGAAGGCAAGACCGCCGAAGCGGTCAACGTTCTAAAGGAGCTGTTGGCTTCCACAGCGAAACGCACTTACAGCAGCGGTGAGAAGGGGAATCGCGCTCTTCTGCTGGAGCGGCTGGGCCGGATTTACCGCACCAGCGAGCAGTACTCAGAAGCGGCCGCCACTTTCCGCCAGATCTCGGAGCTGGATCCTGCGCTGGCCCCCCGAGCGATTGCCCAACTCGTGGACACGTACCGCGTTGCCAAGGATTTCACCAAGGCGCTCGAAGAGGCCGACGCTGCGACCAAGAAATATCCCGAAGATCGCGTCCTGTTGTCGGTGCGCGCCTCTGTGCTCGCCGATGTCGGAAAGACCGACGAAGCGGCGGCAACAGTTCGCAAGCTTCTAGACGGCAAGGAAGGCGATCGCGAGACCTATATCACGCTGGCCCAGATCTACGAGAAGGGCAAGAACTACGGCGAGATGGCGAAGGCGCTCGACTCGGCGGACAAGCTGTCGGACGACAAGGAAGACAGGGTGTCGATCGCGTTCATGCGCGGCGCCATGTACGAGAAGATGAAGCGCTTCGACGCGGCGGAGACCGAATTCCGCAAGGTGCTGGAGCAGGATCCGAAGAATGCTTCGGCGTTGAACTATCTTGGCTACATGCTGGCAGATCGCAATGTCCGGGTGGCTGATGCATTGAAGCTGATTCAGCAGGCTGTAGACCTGGAGCCGAACAACCCGGCGTATCTCGACAGCCTGGGCTGGGCCTACTTCCGTCTGGGCGACCTCGCCAAAGCCGAGCAGTATCTGCGACGCGCTGTGGAGGGCTTCTCGAAAGACCCGACGGTCCACGATCATTTGGCTGACGTTTACGCCAAACAGGGCAACTTGAAAGATGCGATAACGCACTGGCAGTTGTCTCTGAAGGAGTGGGAAGCAGCCTCTTCAAGTGAGCGCGACGCCGCAGAGGTCGCCAAGGTGCAGAAGAAGCTCGACTCGGCCAAGGTGCGGATGGCGCGGGAGTCCGGTGATCGCGGCAACACGAAGCAGCAGTAACAGAAACATCTGAAAGGCTTTGGGCGTCTTCAGGGGGAGGTATGTCCTCCGCGACTACATGAGCGCAACGCCTTTCGGAATCATTGCTGTTGTAACCCTGACACTCGCTGCGTGCGCTCAGACGCCGCAGGAACTGCAGTTAAGAACCGGTTCTGCGCCTAAGCAGCAGCCGCAAGCGGGCGCGTATTCGAAAGAGCCGCCTCCGATGAAGCCAGCCCCGAAGCTGAGCGATGCGGAGCTGGAGCTTTTCCTTAAAACGGCGAAAGTTGTAAATCAGAAGAAGCTCGACACCGGAACCACCGGCGCTTCACGCGTAACACTATCGGACGGCAAGTTGACGCACGATGCGCAGTTTCAGGCGATTGACGTATTCAAGCCGGTGTTTCGCGGAGCGGAAGGCACGGTAGAGAAGAACTTCCGCGACAGCTACAAGTTCAATATCGCGGCCTATCGGCTTGGCAAGCTAATTGGTGTTGATAATATCCCGATGTCGGTCGAGCGCGACCTCGACGGCAAACTCGGGTCAATGACATGGTGGATAGACAACATATGGATGACGGAAGCCGAACGGCGAGACCGGGGCATCAAGCCTCCGGCTTCGCAGTTCTGGGTGGACGAGCTGAACGTTGTGCGCGTCTTCGACCAGTTGATTTACAACACAGATCGCAACCAAGGCAATCTTCTGATTACGCCGGAATGGAGAGTCTGGTTGATAGACCACACACGGGCATTTCGCACCACTGTGGCGCTGCAGAAGAAGAATGCGCTCCCCGGGCGTGTGGATCACAAAGTGCTCGCCGGGATTCGGAAGCTGAATACTATCGAACTGAAGCAGCACCTGGGAGCATACCTGCGACCGGAAGAGATCAGCGCAATTCTCGGCCGACGGGATCTTATCGTGGCGCACTTCGACCGGGAGATAAAACAAAAGGGCGAAGATTCGGTTTTGACGGGGATGCCGCGCAAGACGCCGGAAGTTACGCTACCTTAAGCGTGAAGACTTCCAGCATGCGACCACTGTTCAACGCAGCCATTATTCTTGCGTCCGTTTGCCTTTGGATACTGCCGCCGCAGCTAAGCGCGCAACAGGCGCCGCCCGCGTCATCCTCATCGACGATTGACTCCCGAGCCGAAGCCATCGAACAAGAGCGGCGTAAGAAAGCCGCGGCGTTGACGCCGGAAGTCGCTTCACCTGCCGAACAACGGCTGGTGATGATCCGGGAGAAGCGCATTCTGGAGAAGATCTCGTATGGAATCGGCGGACTGCGCGCGCGATTCGGAGCTTTGGTGACCGGCTCGGGATTTGCTTTGGGGCCTGAGTATTTTCGCGACGACCTCGCGAACGGGCAAGTGCTGTTTCGCGCGACCACGCAGTTCTCCACGCAACAGTATCAGCTATACGACATCGAGCTCGCGTTTCCAAAGATGGCGAACGACCATGCTTTTCTCGAGCTGCATGCGACACATCGCAACTTTCCGCAGATGCAATACTACGGACCGGGTCCCGACTCGAGTCGGGATGCTCGGACGAACTACAGGCTGGAAGACACGAACTTTTCCTTTGTCGCAGGAGTGCGTCCTGTGCGGCAACTGCGATTCGGCGCGACAGGCGGATTCACTGAGATCAATGTAGGTGCGGGCACAAGGCAGCAGTGGGCCTCCACCGAGCGCGTGTTTTCCCCTGTGCAAGCCGTTGGTATCGACCGACAAACCGATTACCTGCAAGGCGGGGTGTTCGCGCAATTCGATTACCGCGACGTTCCCGGCGGACCTCGCAGCGGCGGGAACTACCTGGCTAAGTTCACCTACAACAAAGACGTGGATCTGAAGCGACATACGTTCCGCAGGCTCGAACTGGAGGCGCAGCAATACATTCCGTTCTTCAACCAGCGACGTGTGATCGCATTAAGAGCGCGATCGGAGTTGACCTACAAGAATCCGAACCAGACGCTGCCGTTCTATATGCAGCCGGTGCTCGGCGGGTCGAACGATCTGCGCGGTTTCCGCCCCTTCCGCTTCTACGACGACAACCTGCTCGTTTTCAACGCCGAATATCGCTATGAGGTTTTTGCGGGACTGGATATGGCGATCTTCGGTGACGCCGGTAAGGTGTTCCGCAGCAAGAAAGATTGGAACGTTCGAGACCTGGAAAGCGCCTACGGAGTAGGGATGCGCTTTAACGCGCGGAACGCGGTTTTCCTACGGCTGGACGCCGGGTTCAGCCACGAAGGTTTCATGGTATGGCTCAAGTTCAACAACGTCTTCTGATAGCAGCGGCGCTGACGCTGGCTATCATTCCCGAGGCGCATGCCCGCAAGTTCTACGACGACGATCCACTCTGGCAGATGCCGCGGCCCATGCATGTCGCGGATGCTAAGAATCGCAAGCTCAACGATATCTACGACTATTTCTCGATGACATTCGGAAAGCCTGGCGACAAGCATTCGCCAGGAAGGCCGATCCCCGCGGGCGCGGTCAACACGCTTGGTGAAGTGCCCGACAGCGCTTGGTACACCAATCGCCATCGCGCGCGACGCATGACGATGGAAGAGATCGTGCGCGGGCCGGGAAACGAGAATGCTCCATCGACCGACAAACCGTGGCGTGTAACCGCGGCTAAGTCCGAGGGCGTCACACCCGGCTTCACCATCAAGGACTCGAAGGATCGCACTTATCAGATCAAGTTCGATACTCCGGAAAACTTCGAACTGGCGACGGGCGCGGACGTGATGGGAACGAAGTTCTTCTACGCTCTCGGTTACAACACGCCGGAGAATTACATCGTGTACTTCACGCCGGAGCAGTTGCAGGTCGGCGATAAGACAATGTTCGTCGATTACCGCGGTGTGGAGCGACCCATGCGACAAAGCGATGTTGCAGGCGTACTCGCGAGGCTTCCGCGGGATTCGCGCGGCCGGTATCGTGCCGTGGCCAGCTTGTTTTTGACCGGCAAACCGATCGGTCCATTTCGCTATCACGGTACTCGCACAGACGATCCCAACGACATCGTTCCGCATGAGCACCGCCGCGATCTGCGCGGCCTGCGGGTCTTTAGCGCGTGGGTGAATCACAATGACACGAAGGCGCTCAACAGCCTGGACATGCTGGTAGAGGAAAATGGCCGCAAGTTCATCAAACATCATCTGATCGACTTCAGCGCCGTTTTTGGGGCGGAAGCATTCACTGCCAAGAGCCCACGCTCGGGCTACGCGCCGATGTTCGATTGGCCGAGTTCAGCCAAGAGCTTCTTCACGCTAGGCCTGTATGTGCCGGACTATGCGCGTGCCCATCATCCCTACGTCGAAGAGGTAGGCCGGCTGGAGTCGACCAAGTTCGAGCCCGATGAATGGGTCGGCAACTACTACAACCCCGCCTTCGCCAATCAGCTTCCGGACGATGGTTTCTGGGCGGCTAAGCAGGTGATGGCGTTCACCGAGCCCGAAGTACGGGCCCTGGTCAAGACGGCTGAGTACAGCAGCGAAGAAGGCGTCGAGTATCTGATTAAAAGCCTGATGCAACGGCGAGAGAAGATCGGCCGCACTTACATGTCACAGGTCTTGCCGCTCGACGGCTTCGCGGTCGTCAATGGCCGTTTGCGCTTTGAGGATCTCGCCGTCAAGTACGGCTTTGCGCAGCCACGCACATATCGATACATATGGTCGACTTTCGATAACAACACGGAGACTCGTGCCGCGATTGCGGGCGCCACTTCCGATGCTCTGCCTGGCTCCTTCACAAGCGGCTACGCCGTGGTGCAGATCCAGGGAGACGACGCGAAAAAAGTAGTGGATGTTTATCTCCGCCGGAAGGCTGGATCGCCGGCCGGAGTTGAGGTTGTCGGTGTCGAGCGGAAATGGTAGATCATTGAAGGATGAGGCTACTGCCCGCGCTCTGCTGGCTCACGGCAACGCTTGGCGTGTGCGTGTCCGCTCCCGGTCCGAAGTTTTATCCTGACGACCCTCTTGTTCGCGAGCCTCCGCCGATTCGTGTTGAGGATGCGCGAGCCCGGAAGATTTCCGACGTTTACGACCTGTTCTCCCACGTGCTCGCGACGCCGGGCGAGAAGCAGTCCGCGGTCAAACGCATCCCAGCCGGCGACGTGAACACGCTGGGCGAAGTGCTGGAAGGCGCGTGGTATCAGATGCGGCATTACCGGTCGCGCATGTCGTTAGCGGAACTCGCCGCGGCTCCGGGCGCCGGCAAGCCGCCCTCCACGACAGGATCCTGGACGGTGGTGTCTGCTAAATCCGAAGGCATTACGCCGGGGTTCGTGATAGAAGACGACGCCAAGCGCCGCTACTTCCTCAAGTTCGATCCGCCCCGCAGCCCCGAACTTGCTACAGCCGCTGACGTGATTTCTTCAAAGTTCTTTTATGCGCTTGGCTATCACGTCCCGGAGAATTTTATCGTGCATTTCGAACGGGCTCGGTTGAAAGTTTCCGACCGCGCGAAGTTCCGTGACACTCGCGGTGAGGTGCGCAAACTGACGTCCAAGGACGTCAGCGAGATCATGCTGAAGGCCCCCCAGGCAGGCGACGGCGCTTATCGCGCCACCGCGAGTCTGTTCCTGCCTGGGAAGATTCTGAACGAGTATCGCTATTACGGAACGCGCGCTGACGATCCCAATGACATCGTGTCTCATGAGCACCGCCGCTCGTTACGTGGCTTGCACGTGTTTTGCGCCTGGCTTGATCACGACGATTCGCGGTCCATCAACACGCTCGATTCACTGGTGGAAGAGAACGGTCAAAAGTTCGTGAAGCATTATCTTCTCGACTTCGGCTCGACCTTGGGCAGCGCAAGCAGTGGACCCAACAGTCCACGCTCAGGCTTCGAGCCGTTCTTCACGTGGACGTCTTCAGCGAAGGAGTTCTTCTCGCTCGGGCTCTTCGTTCCTGCCTGGGCGCGAATTCGTTATCCTGAACAGCCGGCAATCGGACGATTTTCAGCCGAGCAGTTCGAGCCTCGGACGTGGACTCCCGAGTATCCGAACCCCGCCTTCCGCAACCGGCTCCCTGAAGATGAGTTCTGGGCTGCACGCCAGGTGATGCACTTCACTGACGATGAGATCCGAGCTATCGTTGCCAGCGGCCAGTATTCACGACGCGAGGACGCGGACTACATGACAAGCGTGCTCATCCGGCGAAGAGACGCGATCGGGAAGGCGTATCTGAGCAAGCCGCTGCAGCTCGATCGCTTCCGTGTGGAAAACGGCGAAGTGCGCTTTGAGGATCTCGCGGTGAAGCATGGGTTTTCACCGGCGCGCCGGTACAGCTACGCGTGGTCCGAATACAACAATGCCACTGGAGATCTGCGGCCCATCGCCGGCTCGACTGATGCTCGTGTGCCGGCGACATCCGCTCCGTATCTTGCCATGGCGATCACGCACGGAAACGAAAGCCCTAAGCTGACCATCTATCTGAGGCAAGTATCCGGCCGTTTCTCGCTCGTTGGAATCGATCGTGCATCGAATTAAACTTCATCACTGCGTTGTGCCATTGCTTTGGCTCACGCTGCCGGCGGCTGCGACGGCGCAGAAATTCTATACCTACGTCGGCGATCTCGGCCCCACTCACGCGCTGAGTGCGTGGGGCACCGCGATTGGCGATAACACCATAGGACGCAGCTCGCGGTCCCATGGCAAAGCGATCGTGAAGATCGATGGCAAGGAGATCACAGTTACTGACAAGAATTGGACGGTGGTGCAGGGTCTGCAGCCCGACACCAAGTATCCTTACCAGGTGCTGCTGAACGGGCGCTCCATTGCGAACTCGCAGTTGCGCACGTGGCCAGAGAAGTCGGATAAGCTGCGGTTCTTCGTTATCGGAGATTTCGGCAGCGGCGACTCCGCGCAACGCTCAGTGGCGCAGGTAATGGCGAAAGAGTTCAACCGTCTGGATGGTGAGAACCCAGTACGCTTTGTGATCACCACTGGGGACAATCTTTACGGAACGCTGAACTTCATGCTTCGGTTCACCAATTCAGGCGACCGCGATACGCACTGGGATTCTAAATTCTACGGCCCGTATGAGCAGGTGATCTCACGCATCCCCTTTTATCCGTCGCTTGGTAACCATGATGGCAATGAAACGGAGAGCCGCGGCGACCTGGCACAGTACCTGGATAACTTCTTTTTTCCGGCGCCGCACACGCCCTCTCGTTATTACCGGTTCTCTTTCGGCGGGCTTGCCGACTTCTTCGCGCTGGACAGCTCCACCAACAGTGAGCAGGGAGCCCCGCGGCCTGCCTATTCGCCCAACGGCGATCAGCATAGATGGCTCCAGGCGAATCTGACCCAATCTCAGACGCCGTGGAAGATTCCGTTCCTTCACCATCCGCCTTTCAACGCTGGTCCCCGTCATCCAGCCGCGGCACGTGAACTGGCGCACTTCATTGACGTGATGAAGCGCAACGGAGTAAAGGTCTCATTCTCCGGGCATGAGCACAACTTTCAGTTCAGCAAGAAGAGTTCCGAGACGGGCAACATTCGGTTTGTTCTGAGCGGA